>JAJRUY010000087.1 GCA_024277555.1 Gammaproteobacteria bacterium
ATGACCTGTCCTCGGCAACTGCTCCTGCGTTGCTCTACCTCCTGCATCCATGCAGTCGTCTCAATTATGGCTCTGTGATGGATGTACCCATCTCATCATAATCCACGTCTTTGAGATGGGCAGGTCAAAACATCATGTCTAATGCTCTCCTTGACAGGAGACTGCAGCATACGGGGGATGAAAGCAGGGGCGTCTCCCCGTGCTTCATTCAGGCTGCCGGGAAAAACACCTTTTTCAACAATCTGTTAAGGCTTGATTAAGGATTTGTGGGTAGACTGTTTTCAGGTGAAAATGCAGTGTTTCAGGGTTTGTGGATGTGGTTTTGAAAAAACAGAATATGATCATGAAAAATTATGCAAAGAAGGATGTAAGCCCGTGAGGTTGCTGCTGGCGGAAGATGACCCGCTATTGGGTGACGGGCTGAAGACTGCTTTACAGGCGGAGGGTTACACCGTCGACTGGTTCAAGGATGGCAGGCAAAGCCTGCAAGCGGCACTCAATGAGGATTTTGATATCGCTGTTCTGGATCTGGGGTTGCCAGGCCTGGACGGGCTGGATGTTCTCAAGCAGTTGCGGAACAGCAACAGTGATATTCCGGTTTTGATCCTGACGGCCCGTGACGCTGTTGATGATCGTATCACGGGGCTGGATCTGGGAGCAGATGACTATCTTTCCAAACCTTTTGACCTGGATGAGCTTGCAGCACGCCTGCGTTCATTGGTCAGGCGCAGCCGGGGCCGGAGTACGCCCTTGCTTGAGTATGCAGATATCGTACTGGATCCGGCAGCACAGAAAGTCAGGCAGGATGGCGTGGAAGTGGAGCTTACGCTCAAGGAGTTCATCATTCTGCGCTACCTGCTGGAAAACCAGGGCAGAGTGGTATCCCGCAGCCGTCTGGAACAAACTATGTATGGCTGGGATGTTGAAATAGGTAGCAACACCCTGGAAGTGCATGTTCACAATCTCAGAAAAAAGCTTGGCCAGCAGCTGATAAAGACAGTGCGTGGCCTTGGCTACAAAATCGGCTAGGCCCTGCACATGCGATCCATTCGTAAACAGGTGTTAGCGTGGGTGATGGGGTTTCTCGCACTGACTTTGCTGGTCATGCTGTCTATCAGCTATCTGAAGGCTCTGCATGAAATTGAAGAGATTTTCGACGCAGAGTTGGCACAGACGGCCAGACTGATCGGGCAGCTTGCGATGGCTGATGCGCAAGGCAACAGCTTGTCATCTACTATTTCCGTGCCTCTGGATGAAAGCAACAAATACAAATATGAAAAATTTATAAGCTATCAGGTCTGGCATGGAGACAAGCTGCTTCTCAAGTCTTCCTATGCGCCGGAAGAGGCATTGAGTACTGTTGCTGGCTTTCGCGATGTAAGATACGGGGATCAGCGGTGGCGGGTGTTTGGCCTGCATATTGCTGATAGCGGCTATCGTGTTTATACCTCGGAAGACACCGTTGCCAGGGAAGAGTTGTCCTGGTATTTTGCAGTGCAGTCTCTGGGGGTCATGTTCTGGGCCTTTCCACTGTTCGCATTGATTGTCGCCGTGACTGTAGACCGGGGATTGCGCCCGTTGCGGCGCCTTTCTGCAGAGGTTGGCAATCGTGATGTCCATCAGCTGTCGCCTGTTGTCGGCAGCCACGTGCCCAAGGAGCTGCTTCCCCTGGTCAATGCGTTGAATGCGTTGCTGGCAAGGTTGGATGCCGCCATTTCCAGGGAGCGGCGCTTTGCTGCGGATGCCTCCCATGAGCTTCGCACTCCGTTGAGCGCCATCCGTCTGCATTCCCAACTGGCTATGCGGGCCAGCAGCGTGGAAGAAAGCCGCCAGTCCCTGGAAAAGCTGATCCATGCCGTGGATCAAAGCACCTATATGATCGAACAGTTGTTGGCTCTGGCGCGCCTGTCTCCTGAAAGTGGCGCGGTTCCCCTCGAAGAAGTAGACCTGGCTGATTTGTGCCAAACCCTGGTGGAACATCTGTCGGAAACCGCCGCCGAAAAGGATATGGATATCGTCCGTGAGTATGCCACGGCTGATCTTGCGCGGGTCAACAGCAATCGCCAATTGTTGCATACCATTTTGCGGAATCTGCTGGACAACGCGATTCGCTATAGCCCTCCCGGCAGCAAGATTCAATGCAATATCATACAAGATGGTGTGGATACCATCATCAGTATCCAGGACAATGGTCCGGGCATTCCCGAGGATCAGCTGGAGCAGGTCAAGGAGAGATTCACCCGCCTGGCCGGACAGGATATACAGGGCTGCGGCCTGGGGCTGTCCATTGTCAGTCAGGCTGTGGAATGCATCGGCGCCAGGCTGATTCTCAAAAACCGGGCCGACGGGCAATCAGGGCTGATCGCAAGCGTCGTGTTACCCGGGTGAAGCCAGGCTTTGCTTTTTTACCTGCTCCAGTTGTCGGCTGCTGAACTGTTCTTCCACCAGCGGGAACAATTCGCGTTCCTCGAGGCGGGTGTGGTCTTTCAATAGCCTTCCAAATGCCGCCAGCTTGTCGCAGTCACCTTGCTGCATTCCCGCCGCCATGGTGCGCATCTTTTCGTGTTCCTGCACCAGTTGCGCCCCCAGGTTATGAATTTTTCCCTGCATGGCCGCTGTTACGCTGCAAATGCTCGCTTCTTCGTTGTGGAAATGACGATCCAGTTCCTCATCGAAGATACTCAGGATATGCCGGCACAAGGCGATGCATTTTTCCTTGTCGCTTGCTGCTGCGGTGTGCAGGCAGTGGTTTGCCAGGCGCAGGGATTGATGGTGTTCCCGGGAGAGTGGGGTGAGTTCAGGGCTGCGTTTCATGGGTATTCTGTATTGGTCAGTTCCGTGAGGGTAAGGCTCTTTTGAGCATTCCTTGTTGGCTGGGCACCAATGTAGAGCATATTTTTGGCTTCCGGAATGATTCGGATCAAGGCGTAGTGTGCCGCAAATGGCCATTTGCATTGGCGATCAGCGGCTGGGCGAGGTTCTGTGACTGGTTGTTTGCCAGGTCGATGCCGGCTCGAGTAGGTATCATGTCAGGAGCACTTCGTAACGCCAATGCCGGATTCTCAGGCGGGGATCTGTTCCAGCTGTACCGGGGTGTCGAGGACTTTCCCATCCAGCACAATCTGATCCCTGTCGTTCAGGGACAGACGGCCCTGGGCAAACCAGCGCACCGCCAGCGGATAGATGATGTGTTCCTTTTCCAGCACCCGTGCAGCCAGTGTTTCGGCATCGTCTCCGGGCAGTACAGGAACGCTGGCCTGAACGATGATGGGGCCACCATCCAGCTCTTCGGTAACAAAATGGATGCTGGCACCGTGCTTTTTCACTTCTGCTTCCAGCGCCCGCTGGTGGGTGTGCAAACCCTGAAAGTCCGGCAGCAATGAAGGGTGGATGTTGAGCATCCGGCCATGGTAGTGGCGTACGAAGCCGGGAGTCAGAATGCGCATGAATCCTGCCAGCAGCACCAGTTGCGGCTGGTAACTGTCGATGAGTCCGGCCAGGGCGGCATCGAAACTTTCCCGGTCTGAAAACTGCCGGTGCTCCAGGATGGCAACCGGGATATCCGCCCGTCTGGCCCGCTCCAGCCCATAGGCATTGGCCTTGTTGCTGATTACCGCCTTGATCTCCACCGGCAAATTTTCTTTGGCTGCATCGATGATAGCCTGCAGGTTGGTGCCGCCGCCGGAGATCAGTACAACAACGGGGAGTTTAGACATATTCCACGCAGGGCGTTTCGTAATTGCAGTTCTGGATATTGCCGATTACATGTACGGTTTCGCCTGTGCCCTCCAGAACGGTTTGTGCCCGGGCTGCGTCTTTGGCTGCCACGCACACTACCATGCCAATGCCGCAATTGAAGGTGCGCAGCATTTCTCCGGTGTCGATGTTGCCATTTTCCTGCAGCCACTGGAATACAGCCGGGCGAGGCCAGCTTGCGGTGTCGATATGTGCAGCGGTACTTGCCGGCAGCACCCGGGGAATGTTTTCTGTAAGCCCGCCTCCGGTGATATGCGCCAGGGCATGCACGTCAACTTCCTTGAGCAGCGCCAGCAGGGATTTCACATAGATGCGTGTTGGCTGGAGCAGGGCTGCCCCCAGTGTCTGGCCATCCAGATCAGATGCAAGATCGGCGTTGCTGACCTCGATTACCTTGCGGATCAGGGAATAGCCATTGGAATGCGGGCCGGAGGAAGCCAGCCCCAGCAGAATATCCCCGGTCTTGACCTTGTCGCCCTGCAGGATTTTTGATTTCTCGATAATACCCACGCTGAAGCCAGCCAGATCGTAGTCATCACCCTGATACATGCCTGGCATCTCTGCAGTTTCACCGCCGGTCAGGGCGCAGCCTGCCAGTTCACAACCTTTGGCGATACCGGATATGATGTCCGTGGCGCGATCCACCAGGAGCTTGCCGGTGGCAAAATAATCCAGGAAAAACAGGGGCTCGGCTCCTGTCACCACAATATCATTGACGCACATGGCGACCAGGTCGATGCCGATGCTGTCATGCTTGTCCAGCATCATCGCCAGTTTGAGCTTGGTGCCTACGCCATCTGTTCCTGACACCAATACGGGTTCCCGGTACTGGTGTATGGGTAGCTCGAACAGGGCGCCAAACCCGCCCAGGCCTGCAAGTACGCCCGGCCTGAAAGTGCTTTTGACCAGAGGCTTGATGTTTTCCACCAGTGCATTTCCGGCATCGATGTCTACGCCGGCCTGACGGTAGCTCAGCCCTTCAGTTGGCAATTTATGGGAGGACATGGCGGACTCCTGCGGTAACAGAACAAATCGGGCGGATATTGTAACAAGATTCGCTGGTGCGGACTGTTGGCTAGCATCCGTATTTGTCAGTAGAATGGCTGCATGAAAATACGCCATCTGTTTTTTTTCTGTTTGTTCCTGTTCCTGCCGCCAGCATTTGGGTTGTCTGTGGCGTCAGGCTGGTATTCCGCCGAAGTGCCTGTCGCTGATGCCACTCCGGAAGCGCGCAAAGCCAGTATTCGCCAGGCATTTGAAAAGGTATTGATAAAAGCCTCCGGGCATCGCAACCTCAAGGGACGTAGCGGCATGAAAAATCTGCTGGAGCAGGCAGAAGACCATGTGCAGCAATTTCGCTACCGCAATGAAGCGGCGGAAACGGAAGGAGATCTGGATAAGCGCTGGATGTGGGTGGCGTTTGAAAAAGGTGCTGTACGCAAAGCACTGCGGAGCCTGGGATTGTCCGCATGGGAACAAGGCAGGCCGGAAGTGCTGCTGTGGCTGGTGCAGGAGATAGATGGCCATCGCACTCCGCTGGATCCGGAAAGGGATGTGGCGTTGGTGCAGGCATTGAAGGGTGCGGCAGAACAGCGTGGTCTGCCGCTGCTGCTGCCGATTATGGATCTTGAGGATCAGGCGGCCTTGCGGGTCAGTGATATATGGACGGTGGATCGGGAGAGTGTAGAGAAGGCGTCGATCCGCTATGGCGAGCCACTGGTGCTGTTGGGGCGATTGCGTAAGGCCGGCAATGGATGGCAGGCGAAATGGACGCTGTTATTGCCTGACAGGCAGCAGGATTTCAGCAGTGCTTCCGGCACTGCTGAAGAGACCGTCAGTGGCGGGATCAACAAAGCTATGGACTGGCTGGCGGATCAGTATGTTCCTGGCAGCGATATCGGGGAGGCAGAATCAGTGAATCTGCGATTCCTGAATATTGATGGCGTGCGTGAATATTCCCGGCTGATTCAGTTGCTGGAGTTGCTGGATGTTGTTTCTGAATACGCTATTCTCGAGTCTTTCGGCGATCAGCTTTTGATCCAGGCAAAAGTACGGGGCGGGCGGGATATCCTGGTGCAAAGGCTGTCTCTGGAAACTGTGCTGGCGCCGATTGTCAGTATTCCCGATGATGAGACAGGTATTCAGAGCAGCCTTGAACTGACCTACCGGCTCAGGTAGATGCAGTTCCTTGTCTCATATCACCGCAGATGCACATTACGTTCCGCCCGATTGAGGGATTGAACTTGAAAGCAAGAGATATTCCCAATCTCATCAGTATCGCCAGGGTGATACTGGTGTTTCCGGTTATCTGGCTGTTGCTCAGCCACCACTACCAAAGCGCCATGTTGTTATTTTTTGTTGCGGGGGTCTCTGATGCCCTGGACGGATTTCTGGCGCGCCAGTTCAAGTGGCAGAGCCGTCTGGGGGGGATTCTTGATCCGTTGGCAGACAAGTTTCTGCTGGTTTCCGCCTATCTTTGCCTGGGTTGGCTACAGGTGCTGCCCTGGTGGCTGGTGGGGTTGGTGGTGCTGCGCGATGTCGTCATCGTGGCTGGCGCGGTGGCCTACAACTTTCGGGTGCAGCAACTGGAGGCTCAACCAAGCCTGATCAGCAAGCTGAATACTGGCCTGCAGATATTTCTGGTGCTGCTGGTGGTGTATGGCCTCGGCTTTTCCCGGGAGTTTTCCTGGATGATTCCCTGGATGATATGGGCAGTGGCAGTGACCACGGTACTCAGCGGTCTGGGCTATGTGGTGAACTGGGGAGGCAAGGCCAGGCGGGAAATGCGCAACGGAGGCTGATCCGTTCCGCTCCGTGTTATCCCAGATCCATCGGGTTAAGTTTCCAGATATCGTTGTTGTAATCCTGCATGGTGCGATCGGTGGAGAAAAAGCCGCTGCAGGCGGTGTTCGTGATGCTCATGCGCGTCCAGTGCTGCCGATCCCGGTAGGCGCTGGCGGCATGCTGCTGGGCTTCGATATAACTGCGGAAGTCCGCCACCGTCATCCACGGGTCGTGGGGATCCTTCATGGCCGCTATGATCTGATTAAAAATGCCCGGTTCCTCGATATTGAAATGGCCACTTTCCAAGAGATGGAATACGGCTTTCAGGTCTTCATCTGCAGCGATCATGCTCTGCGGATCATAGTGAGTCTTCATTTGTTCCACTTCATCGACCTTGAGGCCGAACAGGAAGAAGTTGTCCACGCCTACAGCGTCCAGCATCTCGATATTGGCGCCGTCATAGGTACCGATGGTCAGGGCGCCGTTCATCATGAACTTCATGTTGCCGGTGCCGGATGCCTCCTTGCCCGCCGTGGAAATCTGTTCGGAAAGATCTGTGGCCGGGGCGATTAACTCCATGCTGGAAACCCGGTAGTTGGGAAGGAAGGCAAGCTTGAGCTTGTTTCCTACCTCGGGATCGCTGTTGATGATTTCTGCGACATTGTTGATGAGTTTGATCGTGCGTTTGGCCATAAAGTAGCCAGGAGCGGCCTTGCCGCCGATGAGTACGCAACGGTTGGTCCAGTCGGCGGTGTCGCCACGACGGATGCGGTTGTAGAGGTGAATGATGTGCAACACGTTGAGTAACTGGCGCTTGTATTCGTGGATGCGTTTTACCTGTACGTCGAACATGGAATCCAGGGGGAAGTCCACCCCGCATTCCTCTTTTACCAGTTCTGCCAGTTTGCGTTTGTTTGTGGTTTTGGCTGCTTGCCAGCGGGCGTGGAAGTCCTTGTTGTTACTGCCGTTCGCATAGGCTTTCAGTTGCTTGATTTTCGACAGGTCTGCTATCCATTCATCGCCGATTTTGCTGGAAATCAGCTTTGTCATTTCCGGATTGGCATGGGCGATCCAGCGCCGTGGCGTGACGCCATTGGTCTTGTTGTTGAATTTTTCCGGCCAGAACTCATAAAAGTCCCGGAACAGTCCTTTTTTCAGCAGCTCCGAATGCAGTTAAGCAACGCCATTGACGGAAAAGCTGCCGACAATGGCCAGATAGGCCATGCGCACGGATTTGCCGTTGCTTTCTTCGATAATGGACATGCGCTGCCGCCGCTCGCTGTCGCCGGGCCAGCGAATGGCTACCTGCTTCAGAAAACGCGCATTGATTTCATAAATGATTTCCAGCAAGCGCGGCAGCAGGCGTTCAAAAAGTTGCACTGACCAGCGTTCCAGCGCTTCGGGAAGGAGAGTGTGGTTGGTATAGGCCATGGTGTCGGTGGTGATTTTCCAGGCCTGATCCCAGGGAAGATGCTTGTCATCGATAAGAATGCGCATCAGCTCTGCTACCGCAATGGCAGGATGGGTGTCATTGAGCTGAAAAACATTTTGTGCGGCAAAATTGCTGTAGTCTTCCCCATGGTTAACTTCCCATTGGCGGACGATGTCCTGCAGGCTGGCGGAGGCCAGGAAATATTGCTGGCGCAGGCGCAATTCCTTGCCGTTTTCACTGGAGTCGTTGGGATACAGCACCATGGTGATGTGCTCTGCATCATTCTTGGCCGCGACCGATTCCGGGTAGCTGCCGGCATTGAATTCATCCAGATTGAATTCGTCTGTAGCCGTGGCTTTCCACAGCCGCAGTGTGTTCACTACCCCGTTGCGGTAGCCGGATACGGGCACGTCAAAGGGAATGGCCAGTACATCTTCCGTATCCAGCCAGCGGGTTCTGGGTTCGCCACGGCGATTGGTGAAATGTTCGGTATGCCCGCCAAATCGTACAACTTGTGTATATTCTGCGCGTTCCAGTTCCCAGGGGTTTGCATCACGCAACCAGTGATCCGGCTCTTCTTTCTGGTAGCCGTTTTCAATGCGCTGACGGAACATGCCGTATTCGTAGCGCAAACCATATCCGACTACCGGCAGCTTCAGGGTCGCACAGCTGTCCATAAAGCAGGCAGCCAGACGTCCGAGGCCACCATTTCCCAGCCCGGCATCAGGTTCCTGGGATTGTATTTCTTCCAGTGACAGGCAGAAGTTATGCATTGCATCGCCAATCTCGTCCGTGAGATCCATATTTAGCAGGTGATTTCCCAGCGCCCGCCCGATGAGGAACTCCAGAGACAGATAGTAGGCGCGGCGTTGTTCGGGGCGCCGATGTTGCAGCCAGGTGTTGCGCCAGTCCGTCATGATGCGGTCGCGCACGGTCAATGACAGCGCTTCGTACAGGTAATGGGGGTTGCAGCCGAGAAATCGACCTAAATGATGTACCAGGTAGCGGCGGAAATCCTTTTCCAGTGTTTTTGCATCAGAGGTAAGCTTTTCAGTTTCCGGCAATACGCAGAGATCGTTTTGGTTGTTCATTTGAGGAGGAGGAATTCAGCTGTTGTATAGATAATGGGGTATTGTAGCGGCAAATGCGCAAGCCTGGCGAACTACTGCTGTTGCCGGATCAACAGCTGATTTCTTCATACAGCTGAATATATTCGCTGGCACTCTGGGTCCAGCCAAAATCCTGAGCCATGGCGGTGCGCATCAACTTGTGCCAGCTGGCCGGTTTTTCGTACACACTCAGGGCGCGCTCGACGGCGTGCAGCATTGATCCGGCGCTGGGTTCATGGAAGATGAATCCTGTGGCGGTATTGTTTTTCAGGTTTTCCGGTGTGGCGTCTACGACGGTATCCGCAAGACCGCCAACCTGGTGTACCAGCGGTGGTGTGCCATAGCGCAGGCTGTACATCTGGTTCAGCCCGCAGGGTTCGAAGCGAGAGGGCATGAGAAACAGATCTGCTCCCGCCTCGATGCGGTGGGCGAGTTCTTCGGAATAGCCCAGGGTGAGCAGCAGGCGCTGCGGGTATAGCGCCGCCAGTTCCCGCAGGGCATTTTCAAAATGTTTTTCTCCGGATCCCAGAACTACAAGACGTGCATCATGATTGTCCAGAATGTTCGGGATGATCTGCAGCAGCAGATCCACGCCTTTTTGTTCCACCAGTCTGCCGATGAAGCCGAGAAGAGGGGTGTTTAGCTGATCATCCTGCAGTTTGACTCCCAGCTGTTCCAGCAGCGCCTGCTTGTTGGCGCGTTTGCCCGCCAGGTAGCGATGTTTCAGGGAATAATGATCTGGCAGGTAGGGGTCTGTTGCCGGATTCCAGATTTCCTGGTCGATACCATTGAGTATGCCGCGAAGCTTGTGATGGTTGGTGCGCAGCACGCCGTCGAAGCCATAGCCGAAGCCCGGGGTCTGGATTTCCTGTGCATAGCTGGGGCTGACTGTGGTGATCTTGTCGGAAAAGATGATGCCGCCCTTGAGCATGGAGAAGTTGCCGAAAAATTCCAGGGCGTCGGCTGACCACCATTCGCCCGGCAGTTGCAGACGGATGAATTCTTCGTGGGAGAAAATGCCGCTGTATGACAGGTTGTGGATGGTGTAGATGATGGCAGGTGCGTCCGGGACAAGTTTGAGAAATGCGGGCAACAGGCCTGTTTGCCAGTCATGAGCATGCACCACATCCGGTTTCCAGTCGAGCATGTTGGCAGTGGAAGCAAGCTGCGCCACAGCACGGGAAAAGACCGAAAAGCGTTCGGCATTGTCGTGCCAGTTGTAACCGTCGGGATGCAGGTAGGGGCTTCCGGGGCGATCAAACAGATCTGGCGCATCCACCAGCAGCAGGGGTACGCCAAGATGATGGTCGATTGTTTCCAGAATGCGTATTTGATGCAAACGGCCGGCTCCCTGTACCTGCAGCCAACCGGCAATGCGCAGATTGCTGATCTGTTCCAGGATCAGACGATAGGCGGGGAGAATGACGCGCACATCCATTCCCTGCTGGTGCAGGGCGCGGGGCAGGGCGTGGATGACATCACCAAGACCACCGGTTTTTACCAGTGGATAGGCTTCACTTGCGGCGAACAGGATCTTCATGTGTCGGGTTTCAGTATCAGTGCTGCCAGGGGCGGCAGGGTGAGTTCCAGGGAATGGTCAAAGCCCATCCAGGGGGTGTTTTGTACTGCAATGTTTCCGGCGTTGCCGGTGTTGCTGCCGCCATACCAGGTGGAATCGCTGTTCAGGCATTCCTGGTAGCTGCTTGCTCCGGGTACGCCAATGCGGTATCCCAGGCGCGGTACCGGGGTGAAGTTGAACAGGCATATCAGCAGGTCGTCCGGGTTATCCTGGCTGCGGCGAATGAAGCTCAATACGGATTGCTCGCTGTCATGGCAGTCTATCCACTGGAAGCCTTGGCTGGAAAAATCGGTTTGAAACAGCGCTGCCTCGTTTCGATACAGTTGGTTCAGGTCAGAGACGAGCTTGTGGACTCCCTGGTGATCGGGAAAATCCAGTAGCGGCCAGTCCAGTGCGGATTTTGCGTTCCATTCCGTCCATTGGCCGAATTCGCTGCCCATGAACAGCAGTTTCTTGCCGGGATGGGCGTACTGGTAGGCGTACAGCAGGCGCAGATTGGCGAAGCGCTGCCACACATCTCCGGGCATTTTGTCCAGCATGCTTCTTTTCAGATGCACGACTTCGTCATGGGAGAAGGGCAGAACAAAATTTTCGGTCCACAGATAGAGCTGACTGAAAGTCAGCTTGTCGTGATGGTATTTGCGGTAGATGGGGTCGGTTTCCATGTAGGAAAGGGTGTCGTGCATCCACCCCATGTTCCATTTCATGGAGAATCCCAGCCCGCCCATGTAGGGGGGGCGGGATACCATGGGCCATGCGGTGGACTCTTCGGCGATGGTGATCACGCCGGGAAAGTTGCCATGCACCACTTCGTTCATTTCACGCAGGAAGGAAATGGCTTCCAGATGCTCGCGCCCGCCGAATTCATTGGGTGTCCAGTCGCCGTCTTCACGGGAATAGTCCAGATACAGCATGGATGCCACCGCATCCACACGCAGACCATCGATATGGAACTCGTCGATCCAGTACAGGGCATTGGAGATAAGGAAGTTGCGTACTTCGTTACGACCGAAATCAAAGATCAGGGTTCCCCAGTCGCGGTGTTCGCCTTTTTTGGGGTCGGCGTGTTCATACAGAGCCTCGCCGGTAAAGCGCGCCAGAGCGAATTCATCCCTGGGGAAATGCGCGGGCACCCAGTCCAGTAATACGCCGATGTCTTGTTGATGGCAGGCATCAATGAAATGGCGCAAGTCATCCGGTTCGCCGAAACGGGCGCTGGGAGCGTAGTAGCCGGAAACCTGATACCCCCAGGATTCGTCCAGTGGGTGCTCCATGACGGGCAGCAATTCGATGTGTGTATAACCCAGTTCCTTCATATAAGGCACAAGTTCGGCTGCCAGTTCTTTCCAGCTGTAGAAGCTGCCATCCTCGTGTATGCGCCAGGAGCCTGGGTGTATTTCATAAATGGATAGGGGCTGCTGCTGCCAGTCCCACTGGTTGCGTCTGTCTATCCAGTTCTGATCCTGCCAGTCGTAGCCGCTGGCGTTGGTGATCAGGGAAGTGGTGTCCGGGCGCATGGCCATGCGTTGGGCGTAGGGGTCGGTTTTGGTAAGCAGTTCGCCATGATGGCTGAGCAGTTCGTACTTGTAGCTGTCTCCGGGGTGCAGGCCGGGGATGAACAATTCCCACACGCCGGAATGTCCCCGGTTGCGCATGGGATGGCGCAGGCCGTTCCAGCCGTTAAAGTCACCAATGATGCTGACTCGCTGCACATGTGGCGCCCATACGGCAAACAGGCAGCCGTATACGCCGTCGATCTCCCGCAGCTGTGCGCCCAGAAAGCGCCAGGCATGGTGGTGTTTGCCCTCGTTGAACAGGTGCAGATCCCAGTCCTTGAGCTGCGGGGCAAAGCTGTAGGGAGAGACGGCCTGGTGCCAGCTGTGGTCGTGTTTTTCCTGCCAGCGCAGCGCATAGTGCTGTGGAAGTTTCTGCTGCTGTTGTTCATCGAGGCGTATGACAAACAGGTCTGAACCTTCGACCCGGTTCATGGCGCCAATGCCTTGCAGTTCTACTGCTTCGGCGCTGGGCATGAAGGCGCGGATGATCCAGCCCTGGTTCAGGGGATGGTGTCCCAAGTAGTCGAAAGGGTCGTGATGGCGGCCTTGCTGCAGCCGTTCCAGATGATTCATGATGAGGTTTTCCGTTTACTGCGTATGACCTGGCTGCGAATCTGCGCCGATAGATCATTTGCGGATAATTGTTCCC
>JAJRUY010000088.1 GCA_024277555.1 Gammaproteobacteria bacterium
ATTGTCTCAAATGCTGAATAAATACAACAATTTCCACTGGAGTGTTCGATGAAAAAACTGTTAGTTCTCTTTGTGTTGTGCCTTTCATCTGCCAGCCTGATGGCCATGCAACCAAAAGAAGGCACCGATTACGACACCGTTTCCCCCACCCCGCCACCAGGAACCGGCACGGATGTGGAAGTGGTGGAATTCTTCCTGTACACCTGCCCCCATTGCAAGAATCTTGACCCAGCAGTGCAGGAATGGGCGGCCAAGCAACCGGAAAACGTCAAATTCCAGCACATGCCTGCCATGTTCGGCGGTGCCGCCAACCTGCATGCAAAAACCTACTTTGCCCTGGAAGTAATGGGCGAGGAAAAGCGTATACATGAAGCCTTTTTCAAGGCCATCCATGATCAAAAGCGCCGCCTGCGCAAGCAGAAGGATATCGAGGAATTTCTCAAGGAAAATGATGTGGATCTGGCCAAGTTCCGTGCAGCCATGAACTCTTTTACCGTACAGACCAAAGCCAACCGCGCTGCAGCACTGATGCGCCGCTACGGCATTCGTTCCGTACCGGCAATCGTGGTGGATGGCCGCTATCGCGTCAAAAACTCCCCCACGATACTGGAAACCACAACGGCACTGATAGAAAAAACCATTGCTGACCGCAAGCAGTGACAGCAAGCCCAGACAAGGACGTCAATAACCATCACAATGTCTTGCCGCGGCGCTTCCACCTGCTCAGCTACAATATCCAGGTAGGGGTGGACACCTGCCGCTACCACGAATATGTAACCAAGGGCTGGAAGCATGTGCTGCCCCACCGGGAGCGCATGGTAAACCTCAACCGCATGTCGGCCATGCTCTCACAGTTCGACATGGTGGGCCTGCAGGAAGTGGACGCAGGCAGCCTGCGCAGCGGTTTTGTCGATATTACCGAGTACTTGGCGCACCGTGCCGGCTTCCCCCACTGGTATCGCCAGATCAATCGCAACATCGGCGTGATTGCGCGCCACAGCAATGGCTTCCTCAGCCGCTTCCGCCCCAGCAAGATCACCCACCACAAGCTGCCCGGCAGCCCCGGGCGCGGAGCCATGTTGTTTGAATTCGGCACCCATGATGAAGCCCTGCTGTTGTGCAGCGCGCATCTGGCTCTGGGGCGGCGCGCCCGGGCCAAGCAGTTGATGTTTCTTGGCGAGTTGCTCAAGAACCGCCCGCATGTGGTGCTCATGGGCGACCTCAACGTCGGCTGCGAAGCACCGGAAATGCGCAGTTTCATCCAGACCTATGACATGAGCGAACCGGCCTGCACCCAGCCCACCTTCCCCAGTTGGCGGCCGGTAAAAAAGATTGATCACATCCTGGTCTCCCAGAAGCTGCAGGTCATAAGCTCCAAAGTGCTGGACTATCCTTTATCCGATCATCTTCCAATCAGCATGGAACTGGAGCTGCCCGACAGTGCGCGGCACCTAGGAGATTATCGGACTTAGGGGATCGTAGCGAGACAGCGGATAGTCGAGTAGTTTTTTGATCTTTTGAGTTGAATCCGCGGTGACTATTTAACGAAAAATATCGAAAAAAAACCGATACCCTGCTGCCGCAGTAGATTACTCCTAACGATCATGGCAGCAATCCGCCACCCTGCGGCCATGAAAAAACCGTCGAGTGTTCATCACCTTTCCCCCTCTTCCCCCCGAGGAGCGGGGGTCTGAGGAAAGTTTTTCACGGTAAAGCCAACCCTCCCTGTCATCCCGGCGCATGCCGGGATCCAGAAGCCTCACGTCACAGATGGATTCTGGCATGCGCCAGAATGACGGAAAAGGCATTATTCAAGCTGATTCTGCTTAAAGTAGGTGCCATTCGCGGCCATGGAAGGTTTTTCACGGTAAGCCCGACAGACTCCTGGCCTAACAGGGTATATCCATTTTTTCGCACACAGGCTTGTCCACCCAGGCGTACCGCCAGTCCCTGCCAGTTCCATCTTTCAGCAGCCGCACCAACCCGTCAGCAGGTACAGCTTCCCCGGGGTAGACCTGGTGAATTTCCACGCTGCATCTGGCGGCAAAGCCGTACTGGCGCCAATCCAGCTCTGCAACCGGAAGCACTGCTCCACAGTTTCCGCACTGGTGCAGCTGCGAGGCATCCTTGCGCCAGCCGGGAAGTTGCTCCTGCCATGCGGGAACACGGGTGCGGCAGGTGGGGCAACGTGGCCGTCCCCGCAGATTCGCCACCTGTAGCGACGGGGGCTGGTGATCTTGGTGCAGGCTGATATGACAAAAATCCCACCCACCTTCGGCAGGCATTTCCAGTTGCATCTGCGGAGCACAGCCGGCAAAGGTGACATATCGGAAAAACTCCGTGCCGGCGAGATAACGCCGCTCACAGAGTTTGTCACCCATGAATCCACAATCCTGCAACAGTGTGGCAACCACGGAAACAGCTGGCGTCTCATTCAGAACCGGCAGGGGAAACAGATGCAGGCTGGAGTTCATGCGATTTATGATTTTCGGGAATGCTACAATATAGCATCCTTCTCGTGACCTGAATTGCGATGCGCTTTTTCCCGGTTTTACTGCTACTTTTGTCTGCGCAGGTCATGGCTGTTGAAAAGCCTTTGGTCTTTGTCAGCGTGTTGCCGCAACTCGCTATCATCAAGGGCGTTGCAGGGGATTTTGTCCAGGTCGAGGCCATGGTGGGCAAGGGCTTCAACCCGGCTACTTACCAGCCGTCCCCCAGGCAGATTGCCCGGTTGTCCCAGGCCGCGCTGTATGTGCGGGCGGGCATGCCGTTCGAGCAAAGCTGGCTGCCCCGGTTCACCTCTGTCAACCCTTCCATGAGGGTTCTGGACATGCGCGAGGGACTGGATCTGCTTCCCGCCCACGGACACCAGCATGGCCACCATGGCGATCCACATGTCTGGACAGATCCCCTGCTGGTGAAGCATCATGCCCGGCATTTGAAAGATGCGCTGAGCGAGTTATATCCCGCAGAAAAACTCCGTTTTGAAAAAAACTATCGCCA
>JAJRUY010000089.1 GCA_024277555.1 Gammaproteobacteria bacterium
TAGCCCGGATGTTTCACCTGGAAGTCCGATGATTGTGCCGGGATTGTTGTTCAGAGGCGAATTTCTGATCGAATCAATAGCCCAAGCTATTGATGAGTGAAGAAATATCGTCTCTGGGCAACAAGATCGGTGCAAGGGCGGGCTTAACAAGCACCCGGTAACATATTGCACTTTGCTAATATAGGTGTAATGGTTAATAAAAACAGCATCTTATGTTGTTGTTTCAGTGTCCTGGCGAAATATCCGGGCTAGAGGGTTTTCGGCCTAAATCCTGCAGCTCCTGATCCAGTTGATAACGATTTGAGGTGATGTAGGCTTCCATCTTGTTCAATTTGCGCTCTAGCTTGCGGAAACGATATTGGGCGGTAGAAAGTGTTTCTCTGGGGGATTTGCGGTAACGACGCCAGTACTGCTCTTCGGCCTTGTCGTCATACAGGTCTTTGGGTTTCCGGGGCAGGAAAAAGGCGGCAGCGAAGTATAGAGCCACGGTGGTGAAGGTAAACAGGAAAGCACCGATAATGGTTGCAATTCGCACGGCATCCACACTCCATGAAAAGTAGTCCGCAATGCCCGCACAGACACCGGCAATCTTGCCGTTTTCCGTATCCCGGTAGAGTTTGTTGTGACAACCCCAATCGCAGCTCATTGTCTATTCCTCCAGCCGGGGGCTTCCCGGTCGAGTATGGTTTCGAGTGATTCCACGCGGCGCTCCAGCTTTTCCGACAGCTTCCAGAGTTCTGCCAGGGCCTCCTCATCAGCCTTTGACAGCGCCTTGCTGGCTCTGGCCTTGTAGGCATAATGCAGTATCAGCCACAGGGGCACGACGACCACTAGAAAGATGATGGGCAGCGCCAGCAGCATGTCGTAATCCAGGTTCATTTGTCGTCACCCAGATTGTGAAACTGGCGCTTGAGATCGTATTTTTCGTCGGTGACGATGCGCTCCAGTATGCGAATGCGGTCTTCCATCTCATCTATGCGGGCTTGCATGCGCTTGTGTTCCTTGCTGGATGCTTCCATGTCGCCGCGGTTGTCGAAAAAGTGGTTGACTACGCCGCCCAGAATGCCCAGGGCAACGATGATGACGACCATTTCAAATGGGTTCATGGGAATCCGTCCTCTGAAGATTATTGTTTGTTTTCAGATAGGCGAGACTTGAGCTTGCTCAACTCGTCTTCGATTATATCCTCTGCTTCCAGCGCGGCGAATTTATCTTCCAGACTGGGGTCGCGGCCTACATCAAAGGATTCCACCCGTCCTTCCATGTGTTCCATTTTCTGCTCGGCGTTTTCGAATCGGGCCAGGGCGTCGTCGATGCGGGGGTCGTGCAGCTTTTCCCGGGTGCGCAAACGCCCGGAAACGGTGTCGTGCTTCATCATCATGGTTTTGTGGCGGGCCTTGGCATCATCCAGTTTCTTCTGCAGCTGTGCAGTGTCCTGGTTGAGTTGTACAAGCTGGCTTTCCATGGATCCCAGCTCCATTTCCATGCGGGAAGTGGCGTTCTCCAGGTTGTGCTTTTCTTTCAACGCCGCTCTGGCGAGGTCTTCACGATCCTTTGACAAGGCCAGTTCCGCTTTGCGCTGCCAGTCGTCAATCTCGGCATGCATGATGTCGATGTGACGTTGCAATTTCTTTTTCTCGGCGATGGTGCGCGCTGCATCGGAGCGCACTTCCACCAGGGTATCTTCCATCTCCTGGATCACCAGGCGGATGATTTTCTCCGGGTTTTCGGCTTTGTCCAGCATGGTGGTGATGTTGGAGTTGATAATGTCATGGAGGCGGCTAAATATTCCCATGTTTGTGTTCCTCTGTTGTGTTCATTTGTCAGGCTTGAGTTTACCGGTTTCCGGTAGCCTGGGCCCGGGCCGGAAGTACAGGTATTTTGTTTCCGGGCTCAGGGAAAGATCACCCTGGTTGCCGGGAAGTTGTTGCCGGGATGGCGGGAGTTTTTTTCCTCGTTGGCGATTTTGATGCTGCCGGGGTCTGTATCCATCCAGGGAGTGAACAATGGCTCCTCCGCCTGCTCCGCAAGCTGCCCGTTTAGTTGCTCGCTAAGTTGACTGGCCAGTTTTTTGGTCAACTGCCTGGTCAACTGTTTTGTAGCTGAATTGATCCAGGCATCGTGCTTGCTCTCCGCCTCACCTTGCAGGAGGACTTCATCCTCCAGGCTGGATTCCTGTGGTTCCTGTGCGGAGACACTGGTGAACATCAGGGATATCGAGAACAATGCATGAACGATTCCTTTCTTCGTTGTATTGATGCTCCTCATGAATTGTAGGCTCCTGTTTTTTGGGTGAGATGTCGTGGTCTTTGCCAATATGCCATCAGGATTCGTGCCAGTACTGTCTTAATCGGCTTAACGTCTTGTTAATAGTTAAATTTATATGATTTGTCGAAATTTTCCTCGCACTGTTGTGACTGTTTAACCAAACCAAAAAATGGTGATATAGACTAAAAAATAGTAAAAGTGACTATTTTCTTCTAAAATATTTGCATGAGCAGTCCACAAAAATTGCTGGGACAGTCTTCGGCTTTCCTCGAAACCCTGGAGCGGGTTTCACAGGTGGCGCCCTTGTCCAAACCTGTACTCATTATTGGCGAACGTGGTACTGGGAAAGAGTTGATTGTAGAGCGTTTGCACTTTCTTTCCCCGCGCTGGGAGAATGTGCTGGTGAAGCTCAATTGCGCGGCACTGCCGGAAACCTTATTGGAATCAGAGCTATTTGGCTATGAACCAGGTGCTTTCACTGGTGCGGGAAAGCGCCATGCCGGAAGATTCGAACGTGCCCACGGAGGGACGTTATTCTTGGATGAGATTGCCAGCATGTCGTTGCGCTTGCAGGAAAAGTTGCTGCGGGTGGTGGAGTATGGGGAATTTGAGCGTGTTGGTGGTGAGAAGCCCCTTTCTGTAGATGTGAGGGTTGTAGGTGCCGCCAACGCAGACTTGCCGGCAATGGCCAAACGAGGAGAGTTTCGTGCCGACCTTCTGGACAGGCTCAGTTTCGATGTGATCACGCTACCGCCATTGCGTTTTCGCAAATCTGATATCCCTTTGCTTGCTGAACAGTTTGCCCTGGGTATGACTAGGGAACTGAACAGGGCATTTTTTGCCGGATTCTCCGAAACCGCTCTGGAGCAGATGCAGGAGTACGGATGGCCGGGAAATGTACGTGAGTTGAAAAATGTGGTTGAGCGCGCCGTTTACCGTACTGCGCCGGAAGACATGGTTTTTGAATTGGAGTTCGATCCTTTTGCTTCTCCCTGGCAGTCCGTGTCAGAGCAGCAGGATGGAGGGGAAATCGGTGAGGATGAGTGTCGAAAGAAGGAAAGGAGATCAGCAGCGGTTCTGCGGGAGATTCCGCAGGACTTCAAGGCGCATATCAGGAGGCACGAGATTGCCATATTGCAACATGCCCTTGAGCAACACAAATACAACCAACGCCAGACTGCCCAAGCCCTGGGCTTGAGTTATCATCAATTGCGCGGGTATCTGAAAAAATATCATTTGTCAGGCAAGTGCTGATGCAAAGCCTGGTATCAGGGTGCCCGGTTTTGGGGCGGACAGATACAAAAGCCCCCGCACCAGGCGGGGGCTTTTGGATGCAAAACCTTGTTGAAAGGTTTATTTGATCTTGCCTTCCTTGTACATCACATGCTTGCGCGCCTTGGGATCATATTTCTTGATTTCCATTTTTCCTGCCTGGGTGCGCTTGTTTTTTGTGGTGGTGTAGAAGTGCCCGGTGTCGGCGCTGGAAACCAGACGAATTTTTTCACGAACTGCTTTTGCCATGATCTACTCCTTTATACCTTTTCGCCGCGTGCGCGGATTTCTGCGAGCACGGTGTCAATGCCTTTCTTGTCGATGGTGCGCATGCCGGCGGCAGTAACGCGCAGGCGAACCCAGCGCTGCTCGCTTTCTACCCAAAAGCGATGATAATGAAGGTTGGGCAAGAAACGGCGGCGGGTTTTCCTGTGGGAATGGGAAACATTGTTTCCTGAAACCGGCCGCTTGCCTGTTACCTGGCACACTTTGGACATGATCTTAGCCTCAAAAATTCTGGTTCAACAGGCCCAAGAAATCGGCTTGGGCCGCAATAAAGACGCGCATTTATACCAGAGCCACACCCTCTTGGCAAATTTTCTTGCTGCGCAAGTACTTTCGAAGGTGCTGGGGTGCAGGCTTGGTTTCCAACTATACTTGATACAGAATAACGGTTTGTAAGGAGAAACATGCTTGTGGATGATGGAATTTCAGAATTGATATTGGGTGAGACCAATGGCGCGTTAAATGCTGACGGATTGGGCGCGTTGCGTGAACACAGCTGCCAGATGGCGGCGCAATGCCGTCGCCGCCTGATGATATACAGTTTTCGGCTCAATCCGGAAATCTATAACCAGCCCTGTTTTGTCGAAGCGGTTCGGCAATTGATCATTCGCCACGCCAGGACTCGTATCCAGATTCTGGTTGCAGAAACCGATGAGCTGGGACGAGGAGGAGGTGGACTGGTGCAGCTTGCTCAGGATATGGCCAGCAGCGTGGAAATCCGGCGGCGTGCAGAAGAGTTCAGGAGCAGGCAGCGAAGTTTCATGCTGGCAGATGATTGTGGCTACATTCTGAGAAATTTGTGGAGCGACCTGAACAATGTCCGCTTCGACTACCATGCGCCCTATGTGGTGCGGGGTCTGGCGGATGACTTCCTGCTTGAATGGGAGCAAAGCGAAGCTGATCCATCTCTGCGAAGGCTATCGATATAGACCCTATATGATCCCGCGTTCTGCCAGGGATACACTGTTTTCAGAACCCACGACAATATGATCCAGCACCCGCACGTCGATCAGCGCCAGGGCTTTTTTCAGGCGCAGGGTGATTTGCTCATCAGCCAGACTGGGTTCTGCCACTCCGGAGGGATGGTTGTGGCTGAAGATGACGGCCGCAGCGTTGTGGTGCAAGGATCGGCGCACAACTTCCCGGGGGTAAACGCTGGCACCATCGATTGTTCCTTGAAACAGCTCTTCGAAAGCGATGATGCGGTGCCGGTTGTCCAGAAACAGGCAGGCAAATACCTCATAGGGGTAGGATTGCAGCCTCAGACGCAGGTAGCGTTGCGTTTGCTCGGGGGAAGTCAGGGCGTCACCTCTTTCAAGGGATTCGCGTAAATGGCGGTGAGCCATCTCGATAACCGCCTGCAGCTGGCAGAACTTTGCATCCCCCAGGCCGTGCATGGAACAGAATTCTGTGCGGCTGGCTGCGAGAAGGGGTCGCAAGCCACCAAATTGCTGCAGCAAATTGCGCGCCAGATCCAGGGCGCTGTTGCCCTTGGTGCCGGTTCTTAGAAAAATGGCGAGGAGCTCCGCATCGGACAATATCTGTGCTCCGGAGCGCAGCAGTTTTTCTCTGGGGCGCTCCTGTTCCGGCCAGTCTGAAATTGCCATGTCTTCATCCGTGAAGTATTTGATCTGAATAACAAGTTTAGCGCATTTTCCAGTGATTGTGTTCCTTTGCATGGCCTCCCGCATGGGTTACTCTTGGGGCATGCTCTTAAGATGCTTTGGTGGAAAATGACGAATACCGGCATGCAAAACCTCTTGCTGGGAGTAACAGGTGGGATTTCCGCATACAAAAGTGTGGAACTGGCCAGGCTTCTGGTTGTATCGGGTGCTCGGGTTCGGGTGGTGATGACGGAAGCGGCGACCCGGTTTGTTACTCCTCTGACTTTTCAGGCAGTAACCGGCAATCCAGTGCGCTGTAATTTGTTCGATGAAGAGCACGAAGCAGCAATGGGACATATTGAGCTGGCGCGCTGGGCGGATCAGATGCTGATTGCCCCGGCTACTGCGAATTTCCTGGCGCGCATGGCCCATGGCCTGGCGGATGATCTTCTCTCAACCTTGTGTCTGGCCTGTTCAGTGCCGGTAAGTGTGGCGCCGGCAATGAACCTGCACATGTGGCAGCATGCTGCTGTGCAGCAGAATCTTTCTATACTTGCATCCCGGGGTGTGAACATCCTGGGGCCGACTTCCGGAGAACAGGCCTGTGGTGATTCCGGACCTGGCCGTATGCTGGAACCTGTAGATATCATGGCAGCGCTGGGTTCGTTGAGCAACAGGGGAATGTTTGCCGGTAAACAGGTATTGATTACTGCTGGCTCTACTCAAGAAACCATTGATCCTGTAAGATTTGTTGGCAACAGAAGCTCTGGGAAAATGGGATTTGCCCTGGCAGGGGCCTTTGTACGAGAAGGTGCGGAAGTGGTGCTGGTGTCCGGCCCGGTTGTATTGAGTACGCCGCCAGGTGTAAGGCGTATCGATGTGCAAACTGCATTGCAAATGCACAGGGCCGTATTTGATAACATTAGTAATGTAGATATATTTGCAGCTTGTGCGGCAGTGGCGGATTACCGGCCTGAGCAGCCTGAAGAGCAGAAAATAAAGAAGACATCAGAAAGGCTTGTGCTTGGCATGGTGAAGAACCCGGACATTCTGGCAGAAGTTGCGGCACTGGAGGATGGTCCTTATACCTTGGGGTTTGCGGCGGAAACAGAAAATCTGGCCGAAAATGCCAGAGCCAAGCTTCTGGCCAAAAAGCTGGATATGCTGGCGGCAAATCCAGTTGGCGACAACCTGGGGTTTGAGTGTGATGACAACTCGTTGCTGGTCATCTGGCCCGGTGGAGAAAAACAATTGCCTGTGCAAAATAAGCGAAAATTGGCGCAATCGCTACTTGGGGTGCTGGGACAGCAATACCAGGTTCATGTTGGCCATACCAAAGGGAGTTGATTTTCCTGTGCCTTGGAGCTGGAGCGTTACCCGGCGAGGAAAAATAGGGGATTAAATGATTGGGGAAAAAAAGCAAGCTTCAGCGGTAGAGGATACTGCCCGGCCATCACCAGGCAGCGTCAAGCCGCGCTCTATGTTTTACTATTATATCCCCGTGCTTGTGGCGGCAGTGGTGTTGATCACGGCGCTGGTAGCAGGGCAAAGCTGGTTGAGCAGGAACGAGGCTGATTCCAGACTGGAGCAATCAGCGAAATCACTCGCACATGTTGTGCAGAAATATGTCGGCTCTGTGGTGCAGGGCAAGTCAGAGCTGATTCGGCTGGCAGCTACTGAGCCAGTTGTGCTGAAGGCGATAGATGCTGGAGAGCAGGCGCTGCTGGATGCGGGCAATGCGCTCGAGACCAGATTGCCGGATGCGCTGTCTGTCAGGTTGTTGCCAGCAAAAGGCTGGGATGATGCAAAAGTTCAGGCAAGCTTGTTTGGTAGTTATGCGGCTGCAGACATGTTTCAGCGGGTGCGCAGCAAGGCGCAACCTGTACCGATAGAAGCACTCAAGGGTGCTGATGGAAAAGCATATTTCCTGGTTGCGGTGCCGGTTAAAGAGGCAGAGAAACTCTCTGGAGTCCTTTTTGTTACATTTCCTCTTCAGCTTCTGTCTGCCAACCTGAAGGATTTGCATATCCAGCATGCCGGCATCAGGCTGGAGCAAGATACCGGTATGCCTTTGGTTGCTTTGGGTGATCCGATCACAAAAGGTACAGGTAAAAGGATTCCTGTGCCTGGCGCCTTGTGGCATGTAAGCTATGCGCGTACCGGCTCTATTGGCCTTTCTGTTCCCATACTGGCGGCTTTGGCTGCGGCTGTCATCTCCTTGCTGGCGCTGGTTGTATTCTGGAGCTATCAGCATTTGCGAAAAGACCATCAGGTAGATATGGGCATGACAGTCACCCTGGTGGATGCCACACTGAAGCGCCAGGGTGCTACTGCTCAGCAGCCACATCTTTTGGAGTCCGTGCCCGCAATAGAAATGCTTACACGTTATGCCCAGGCTACGCGCACGGCTTCTTCAGAGGCAGAGCACAGGGAAAACAAGGCAGGTCAGACCTGCATCAGGATTGATGACCTGGAGAGAGACCAAAGACAGCAACAGGAAATCTGCCAGATATTACCGGAACAGCTGCCGGATTCCCTGTTTCGGAAAAACGTCATACGCGGGCGCAGCGGGATGGATCTGAATGCGGACATTGCCCAGGCGGTTGGTCTGGTGGTGGGCAGCATGGTGCAGGAAGCGGGCGGGGAAAGCCTGCTGGTTGGAAGGGACAATCGTCCGACGAGTAGTGAATATGCTGCTTCTCTGATAGCGGGTGCTCTGGCATCCGGCTGTGATGTAGTGGATGTGGAAATTGCGCCCATGCCGCTGCTGTCCTTTGGCACCAGAGTATCGTCCAGCTCTTCGGCAATCATGGTGACAGGGGGGCACAGCGCGGCGGATGTCAACGGATTCAAGATCATTGTGGATGGGCAGCCACTGGAACAGCAGCAACTGCTGGAGATCCGGGAACGAATTTTGGTCGGAGCCTGCAGCAAGGGAGTGGGAAAGCTTGCCTCAAGGGACATGAGAGAAGAATATGTCCGCACCATTTGCGAAGACGTGCAACTGGTTGAAGGCTTGAAAGTGGTGCTGGATGCGGGCAATGGTATTGCCGGTTCCCTGGCGATACGGTTGCTGGAAGAGCTGGGTTGTGAAGTTGTACAACTGTTTTGCGAACCGGATGCCTCCTATCCCAATCACCCGGCTGATCCGTCAGATATAGAAAATCTGGCGGCGCTGAGTATCGAGGTTCAGGCCCAGGAAGCGGATATTGGCATTGCGCTGGATGTGGATGGTGATGCATTGGCAATTGTGGACGAGAAGGGCCGGGTGATTGCAGCAGACGAACTCATCATGAAGCTTGGCAGTGATATTATCCACCGCCACCCCGGGGCAGATGTAATTTATGACGTGGCATGCAGTGCCAACCTGCCGGCGATGATTCTTGCCAGTGGTGGCCGCCCCATTCTGTGGAAAACCGGCCATGTGGAGATGCAGAAAAAGCTGATGGAAGCCGGTGGTATGCTGGCTGGTGAGATGTCCGGTCACATCTATATCCAGGAGCGCTGGTACGGGTTTGATGATGGTCTGTATGCCGCTGCGCGTTTGCTGGAAATACTTTCTCTGGAGTCCGCGCCGGTTTCCGAAGCTTTTGCTGAATACAAGTCTGAGTTCTCAACCCCGTTGATGCGGGTGGAAACCCCTGAAGGGCGGGCAGAACAGATCGTTGCTGCGATGCTCCAGCTTGGGGATTTTGCTGATGCCGATATCGTTGATCTGGACGGACTGCGGGTGGAATATACCGAAGCCTGGGGGCTGGTGCGTGCTTCCCAAACCCAGCCAGAGCTGATCTTCCGCTTTGAGGCCAGCAGCGAAGAAGCTTTGACCGGGATCGAGGACAAGTTCCGGACTGTGCTGGCGCAGGTAGCGCCAGAATTGCCTTTGCCGTTCTGATGCCATGTATTATCCCCTGCCTGATTCCAACCTTCCTGAGTAGCCCGATGTCATGAGCCTGACCCCAGATGCCGCCACCAATGTGGCTCGTGTGCTTTCCGAAGCCCTGCCCTATATTCGCCGCTTTCGTGACAAGACAGTGGTGATCAAATATGGCGGCAACGCCATGGTGGATGAGGAACTGAAACAGAGCTTCGCCCGTGATGTGGTGCTGATGAAAACCGTTGGCATCAACCCTGTGGTGGTACATGGTGGTGGACCGCAAATTGGCAGCCTGCTTGAACGCTTGGGGAAGGAGAGCCAGTTTGTAAGCGGTATGCGGGTTACGGATTCTGAAACCATGGATGTGGTGGAAATGGTGCTGGGCGGCCTGGTGAACAAGGAAATCGTCAATCTGATAAACCGTCATGGTGGCTCTGCCGTAGGACTAACCGGCAAAGATGGTGATCTGATCAGGGCACGTAAACTGACGCTCGATGCCTGTGGTGATGTGGGTGATGCAATTGATATTGGCCATGTAGGGGAAGTGGAAAGCATCGATGCCTCGGTAGTGGATATGCTGGTACACGGTGATTTTATTCCGGTGATTGCGCCCATCGGCGTTGGTGAAGACGGGCGTTCCTACAACATCAATGCGGATCTGGTGGCGGGCAAGATGGCGGAGGTGCTGCGGGCGGAAAAGCTGATCCTGTTGACCAATACCAAGGGCTTGCTGAGCAAGGAGGGCGAATTGCTTACCGGATTGACGACCGTGCGTGTGGACGAACTTATTGCTGACGGCACCATTCATGGCGGCATGCTGCCCAAGATTCGCTGTGCCCTGGAAGCGGTGCGTAGCGGAGTGGTTTCCTCCCACATTATAGATGGCCGGGTGAAGCATGCGGTGATGGTGGAGCTGTTCACCGATGAAGGCATAGGGACGCTGATTCGTTGAACAAGAGCAGCAACCGTAAGCAGGCCATTCTGGAAGCCCTGGCCAGGGAGCTGGAAAGCAGACCCGGCGCTCGTATCACCACTGCAAAACTGGCAGAGGCAGTTGGCGTGTCTGAAGCTGCCCTGTATCGTCATTTCCCCAGCAAGGCGCGCATGTTCGAGGGGCTGATCAGTTTTGCTGAAGATGGCATTTTCAGCCGCATCAATCAGATCCTGGAAGAAGACCGCCAGACCCGCCAGCGTTGCGCCCGCATTCTCTACCTGATGCTGGCTTTTGCCGAGCGTAATCCCGGCATCGTGCGGGTGCTGCTTGGTGATGCGCTTATGGGAGAGCATGAGCGGCTGCATGATCGCATAGAAACATTTTTCGGAAGGTTGCAGACACAGCTACGCCAGGTATTGCGCGAGGCTCAGATGCGGGAAGACGCAAAGCTGTCCATAACGCCGGAAGCTGCAGCCGAGATGCTGGTTGTCTATGTTGAAGGGCGCATGCGCCAGTTTCTGCGCACCCGCTTTCAGGTTTCTCCACTTTCCAACTGGGAAGCAGAATGGAAGGTGCTGGATGCAGGTCTTTTTTCCTGAAAGCAGGAATTATTTTTTTCCGAGGATCGCCGACCGGAAGTTCTCCCGGATCTTTATCGCTTCCGGACTCTTGCACCAGGTATCTGTGGCGACTTCTTTCTTGCACTGAATATCCAGGAATATAAGTTCGGATTGATCCTTGCGCGGACGCAGCCTGGATGCAGTGATGCTCAAATCCTGGTTTTTTCTTGGCGGCTGGGTGATGAAAATCTTGTCAGAATCTACATACACCGATGTGGTCGCGTGCTTCCTGGCATAAGCCTTGGCTTTTTTCCAGAGCTTGTTGCAGTGTGCTGAATCCTGACAATGCACAACGGTTTTGACAATGGCGTCATCGTTCTGGTGCTCGGTTTCGGCCAGAATCTGGGCGCGGTTGTCCGCTTTGAGTTTTGACAGGTCACGGAAGCGCTCCAGATCCTGCGCATATTTGGCGCGAATGGTGTCCTTGTCTTTCTCCTGGCGCAGGATGGAGCCATAGCTGTCGTTGATTTCCTTGCGCGTGTTTTCAATGCTGGTTTGCAGTTGAGCGGAAATCGGTTTTCCCTGGCGCTCGAGATTGGCTGCTTTTTTCTTGTAGCCGGAAAGTCGCTCCTTGAGCCGGGTAATATTGGTGTAGGTAATGCGGATCTGTGAATCTATGGTTGCCAGTTTTCCATCCCTGGCGAGGATGATGTCATCGTCACTGCGGTAACTGTTCAGCAAAACCCGGTCTTTGGCATGCTGTTCTGCGATTTGCCGCTGGGTTTCTTCTCTGAGCCTCTTTACCCGCGCTTCCTCGGCGATTTCCTCCGGGGTTTTGGCGCGCCCGGTTCTGTCGATGACCAGGCCGCGCCGATCCAGTTTCTCATGAGGTTTTTTCACTGCCTCGGGAGGCAGCTTGTCGGAATATTGTATATTCCCCTGCTCATCCACCCACTTGTAGAGTTTGGCATTGGCGGAGTGGCTGATAACAATCAACAAAGCGA
>JAJRUY010000001.1 GCA_024277555.1 Gammaproteobacteria bacterium
AACCAGTCGGCAATCGAGGTGATCTCCAGGGAATTTCCCCTCTGGCTCGGCCATGGCGCAGAAATCACCGAAGAAGCCGATGGGCGCCTGTGGGTGACATCCGGGGAGCGAAGCATGATGGTGGACAAGGTGCTGGCAAGCCTTGGCCGCCGCCCCAATCTGGACAGGTTGGGGCTGGGAAATCTGGGAATCGAACTGGATGAGCGCGGCATTCCCGTCTACAACCCCAACACCATGCAGATTGGCGACCATCCGCTGTTTCTTGCCGGCGACATCAATGCAGACCGCCCCATACTGCATGAGGCCGGAGACGAAGGAAAAATTGCCGGATACAACGCCGCACACGATGAAATCAGGGCATTCCAGCGCAAGACTCCACTGTCCATCGTGTTCAGCGACCCCAATATCATCAGCGTAGGCGCAAGATTCGCCGATCTGGAGCCCGGCAGCTTCAAAACTGGCGAGATAAAAATCGCCCCGGTGAGCCGCGCATTGATCATGGGAAAAAACCGCGGGGTCATCCGGGTCTATGCCCACACGAAGAGCGGCAAGATTCTGGGCGCGGAAATGATTACGCCACGCGGCGAACACCTGGCACATCTATTGGCCTGGTGCATCCAGAAGGAAATGACCGTCGGGGAACTGATTCAGATGCCCTATTACCACCCGGTAATGGAAGAAGCCTTGCAGGCTGCCCTGACCTCTCTCTACCATCAGGTGGAGGCCAAAAACCCTGGGCCGATTGCAGAGCTACACACCCTCGGCGAATAAAACCTAAAGGGCGCCTCGAAAATCGTCATTCCGGCGGAAGCCGGAATCCATAACTTGCTGATTTATATGAACCCCGGCTTTCGCCGGGGTGACGAAAAACGAATTATTCGAGGCTCCCTAACCCGGATATTTCACCTGGATACTGAAATAACAATATAAGATGCTGTTTTTATTAACCATTGCATCTATATTAGCAAAGTGCAATATGTTACCGGGTGTTTGTTAAGTCCGCCCTTGCACCGATCTTGTTGCCCAGAAACGATATTTCTTCACTCATCAATAGCTTGGGCTATTGATTCGATCAGAAATTCGCCTCTGAACAACAATCTCGGCACAATCATCGGACTTCCAGGTGAAACATCCGGGCTAAAGTAAATAATGAGGTTAACAAGATATTTTATTGATTTGCATGGAGTTAAATAATGCCATATTTCACTTATGAGGTGGTTGGCCACCCGGAGTCCGGGGCGAAGCTGCTTACCCACATCGAGACTTACGATAAATATCGTGATGCAAAAATGCGGGTGAAGGAAGAAAGAGACAAGCATCCAGAGCGTGATCCCCAGGAATTCCGGCTGGTATTTGCAAAGAATACGGTGGAAGCCGAGAAACTGCTGAGCATTCCCCGCGACGAGCGGGTCATCGGCGATATTTGAGCCGGGGTTTCCCGGCGCACAGCATCCCTGCGCGCCCGTACATTACATGCTTGCCAGCCACATGCGAAAACGCAGACCCAGCTCTGTGGTGTAACCCACCGCCACATGGCGGATCTGCCCCTGCGCATCCACGATAAAACTGCTGGGCACCCCGCGAATCCCCCAACTTGTGCCTATTGCCCCACTCTCATCCATCAGCACCGGGAAGCTCAGGCCATTGTCCACCAGATGTTTTTTTATCTCCTCCGCATCCCCTGAGTTGGTGGCTATGGTCAGCACCGGGTAATCCTCCGCCAGGCTGTTGATGCTCCCCTCCTCCAGGCGGCAGACCGGGCACCAGGTAGCCCAGAAATGCACCAGCACCGGCTTTCCCAGGTAGTCTTCGAGGCGTTTTGTTTCACCCGTGAGCATCATGCCCTGCAACTTTGGCGCAGAACCGACCGGAAGATCCCGCGTCTGCCAAAGATGCACGGCAAAGATCACCACAAATACCAGCAGGATATCAATTGCCCAGCGTCGCCAACGCGGCGCGGGTGATTTATCCTTGCTATTGTTCTCACGGCCCATGGGTTTTCCTGCATGTCATTTGCGATCAGCATTCTACTGCCGTTTTACAATGCCCGCAGCACACTTCCGGCATGTATCCGCAGCATCCAGGAGCAAACCCTGGAACACTGGGAGCTGGTTGCCGTCGACGACCATTCCAGCGACGGCTCCCGGGAATGGCTGCAACAGTTTGCTCAACGGGATGCGCGTATGCGCATCATCAGTAACCCCGGCAAGGGGCTGGTATCTGCACTCAACCATGGCCTGCAACATTGCCGTAGCGAACTGGTGGCGCGCATGGATGCCGATGACATCATGCACCCCCGGCGGCTGGAAATACAGCTGGCACATTTCCAGACCAATCCCGCACTTGCCCTTTCCGCAACCCAAGCCCGGCTATTTCCCGAAGAGCTGATCCAGGCAGGATACCGAGAATATATGCGCTGGCAGAACCAGTGCTGCACCCCCACAGACATCACCAACCAAATCTACATCGAATCACCCTTCGCCCACCCCACGGTGTGTTTTCGCAAGACGGCTGTGGAAAGCATCGGCGGCTACCGGGACGGCATGTTCCCCGAAGACTATGACCTGTGGTTGCGGCTTTTTCATTCCGGCCAGGTCATGGAAAAAATCGATCAGGTGTTGCTGGACTGGCGGGAAAGCCCCGACCGGCTCTCGCGTACCGATCCCCGCTGTTCCCGGGAATCCTTCGATCGGCTGAAGGCGGAGTATCTGGCGAAAGATCCCCGCTTCCTGGCGCGCAGCAACAACTTCTCCATCTGGGGCGCCGGACGCAAAACCCGCCAGCGCTGCCGTCACCTGCTGGATCAGGGCTTTCAACCCAGAGCCTGGATAGACATCGATCCGGCCAAAATCGGCAACCGTCTGCAAGGCATTCCCGTGGTGGATATACAGTGGCTGAGGCAAAATTCTGCATCTTTCGTCCTCATCTATGTCAGCAATCACGGCGCCAGGGATGAAATTACAGAAGCGCTGATCGCTGCCGGATTCACCCGGGGAAAAGATTTCCTGCCTGTGAGTTAACCCGATTCCCCACCCGGCATTCCGGTAATTTTTTGCCGCAGTTGCTGAAGGTCTTTTTTCTCCGGATTGCGCTCTATGGCTCGCTCGATCCATTCCAGCG
>JAJRUY010000090.1 GCA_024277555.1 Gammaproteobacteria bacterium
ATTCCAAGTTTTCCTGTAGTTTTTCTTTTGGTGCTTGACGACTTGTTTGTATCCACGAAACCAGTCCTGGCAATGCCGGTAAACAGCCCTCTTCAAAGAAACATGCTGACAAGCCGCAAGCCAATGCGGCACGAATAGAGTATAGGGCACCTCTAACAATTCTGTTTGAGCAGATTTGTGTTTGATCGACGTGAGAGCAAGGCGAAGGTCGCAGCAAATAGCAGGCTATTTGCAAGATTTTCAACGCAGTTATCGCGTCGTTCAAACGCAAGGATGCCAATCACGAATTATTGGAGGTGCCTTATAGCTCCTGTCACAGCCGCAGGAGCTCAAATCTATGGCTGGATGAATTCCACCGCACGTTCGACCAGATCTTCCGCATAGAGATCGCGGAAGAAATGATCAGCGCCATCCATTATCTCGATGCTCAGATGATCCGTCCTGGAGAGTTTTTGCAGTTTCTTTTGCAAGCCCTCGACCACCTTGTCTTCCGATCCAATGAACAACAGCACCGGCTGTTTGATCTTCTCCACCAGAAAAGGGGTGTCCAGGCGTTCGTCTGGTTGGTAATAGCCGGCAAAGGCCTCGGCAGTAACAGAAGTGTCCTTGCAGTAAAGAAAATCTGTGTGCTTCATTATCTGCCTGCCCTTGCCCGATTTCACCAGGGCATTGGCTTCGCCCAGAACCGCTTCCAGGGATTTTCCGTAGCGTTTGTTGTAATTCCCGGCGGCACGGTCGGCTGACCAGACCTGGGGCGCAACCAGAATCACCTTGCTGATCACCGGCGCGCTTCGTTCCGCTGCATACCATGCGGTTTGATTGCCCCCGCGGGAATGTCCCAGCAACACAATATTCTTGATGCCCTCGAATCTCAGCCATTCCACCCAAGCGGAAATTTCCCCCACGGCATCGCTATGTTTGTGGGTATGCGGGGTGGCGCAGTCGTACATGGCGCTGTTGCGGTTCTGCAATCCCAGACTCAGATTGATGGCCAGGCTGCTGACGCCATTTTCCTTGAACAGCTCCTGCAGGGTCGAGATGATTTCCATCCGGTTGTGCCCCAAGGTGCCATGGGTCATGAGCACCACCGGATCCTTGGGCCAGTTATCGGTTTTTTCCAGATTGGCGCGCAGGTATATGCCATTGTATTTGAAGGAAATCTCTTCAGCCTGGGCGCTGCCAAGGAAGAGCAAGATCAGTAGGGATAGCCATTTCATTGGAAAGAATCCTCTGGTTTGTTGATGCAATGGGTATGAATTAGTTGTTGCAGATCTGGTATGTCACGGCAAGATTTCAACTGCTCTGCACAAAGGCAGGGTATGAGCCTGTCAGCCTTGCGTAGAAAAACACCGGGGAGCTGTCCCTCAAACCCTGGATGCTGGTGCAGAAACTTGTCACGGTGGAGAAATATGCATTCCACCGGCAATGACGCCGCGAAAGACCGCCATTGCTCCTTTTCCCGGAATACACCATGGGTGATTGCACACAAGGCACAGGAATAAGTGCTTGGCGAGAAGATTTTGTGCCCGATATCTGCCAGCACATTGAATGCGCCGCTGTCCGCATTGTATACAAATAGCAACTGTGTTTCGGTGCCCATATAACCCGATCCGGAAAAAGGAGGTTTGAGTACATGCTGTTCTTGTGTATATTATTCAAACAATCTAACGAACAATAGAGCGAAAGTCGAGAATAGGGTGTCCAACGGCGATTTCAAGAAAGAACTTTTTACCCAGTTTGCCCGGGTGGCCAAGGCATTGAGCAATGGCCACCGCCTGGAATTGCTGGAGTTTCTGGCCCAGAGCGAGCGCAGTGTAGATGCCCTGGCCAAGGCTTGCGGCCTGAGTGTGGCAAATACCTCCCAGCACCTGCAACAGCTGCGACAGGCAGGTCTGGTGAGTTCGCGCAAGGAGGGGCAGAAGGTGATTTACCGCATCAGCGGCGACGACGTGCCCCCGTTGCTGAACGCCCTGAGTGAAGTTGCCGAACGCCATTTGTCGGATGTACAGCAGTTGATTCGGAGTTTTCTTACGGTAAAGGACAGCCTGGAACCCCTGCCTGCTGCCGAACTGCTGAAACGGGCCAGGGAAGGGCTGGTGACGGTGCTGGATGTACGGCCTGCAGAAGAATATGCGGCCGGGCATGTGCCTGGAGCCATCAATGTGCCACTGGCGGATCTGGAAGCGCGCCTGGACGAACTGGGCACCAGACAGGAAGTGGTGGCCTATTGCCGTGGCCCGCATTGTGTACTTGCCTTCGATGCTGTTGCATTGCTTCGGAAAAAGGGCGTTACTGCCACCCGCCTTGATGGAGGCTTGCCGGAATGGCGTCTGGAAGGGCTTCCTGTTGATACCACAAAGAGCGGCTGAGATGCGCCTGGTTTACCTGAGTGTTCTGCCACTGATTTTGCTTGCGGGATTCACATCAGCTGCAGTGACAGTTGAAGTAGGAGAAAATACTGGTTTGCGTACCTGGCAGTGGAGTCATGAGGGTATTTCCCTGCGTCTGGTACAACGCCTGCCGGATCAAACCCGCGCCTATCTCCAGGGACGGGGCTTTCCACCAGAAGCAGCAGATAAGATAGCGACTACCTGCTTTTTCGGCACCATGTTCCGCAATGATGGAACTTTGCCCCTGGATTTTGACCTCAATACATGGAAGGTTGCACAAACGGGGAAGGAAACCGCCATGCTGGTGCGTGAGCACTGGAAAACATATCTGGAAGAGAGTGCCGCTCCCAAGGCCGCCCGGATTGCCCTGCACTGGTCGCTGATGCCGACGCAGCAGCATTTTCAGCCAGGTGATTACAATTGGGGGATGATGGTTTTTGGTCTGCCCCCCGGTGAGAGTTTTGACTTGCACATGCAGTTGACCCTTGGTGGGAAGCCCATTGTGACAACCATCCCGGGTCTGCAGTGCCCCCCGGAAAATTGAACTAGCCCGGATGTTCCACCAGGAAGTCCGATGATTGTGCCGAGATTGTTGTTCAGAGGCGAATTTCTGATCGGATCAATAGCCCAAGCTATTGATGAGTGAAGAAATATCGTCTCTGAACAACAAGATCGGTGCAAGGGCGGACTTAACAAACACCCGGCAGCATATTGCGCTTTGCTAATATAGGTGCAATGGTTAATAAAAAAACAGCATCTTATGGGTGCCTCGAATAATTGTCATACCGGCGCAGGCCGGTATCCACAACATGTTGATTTGTCTGGGCTCTAGCTTTCGCCGGAGTGACGAAATCTGTATTTTTCGAGGTGTCCTTATGTTGTTATTTCAGTGTCCTGGTGAAATATCCAGGCTAGGAGTGCCTCATGTACAAAACTGTAGTAGTGTTGTTTCTATTGGTGTTGTTGACTGCCGGAGTATCCCATGCTGGTGGAAAAGGTCTCACTGCCTTGCCGGAAAAACCCTGGGCGCCGGATTTTGCCCTGAAAGATATAGAAGGCAATACCCATCGCATCAGCGACTACAAGGGGCATGTGATCATCGTCAACTTCTGGGCCACCTGGTGTCCTCCCTGCCGTGCGGAAATGCCTGCCATGCAGCGCGCCTGGGAGCAGTTGCGCGAGGAAGGAATCATGATGCTGGCCATTGATGTCGGGGAAGATGAAGACACGGTATTCGAGTTTGCCGCCAACTATCCCGTGGATTTCCCCCTGTTGCTGGATATGGACTCCACCGTCAGCGAAGCCTGGGAGGTGAAAGGTCTGCCGACCACCTTTGTCATCGACCAGTGGGGACGCAAGGTGTATCGCGCCATTGGTGGCCGGGAATGGGATGATCCGGACTTGCTGAACCAGGTGCGTAGGTTGAAGCAGGTTCCCTGATGGGGAAGCTGAGGTGTCGGCAAACAAAGCAGCACGGGCACCGTGCGCTCATTGTGAGTTGATATCAAACTGTTTCTGGGGGTGTTTTTCAGTGGCATTGCGCTTAACCCGCATATTTCACCAGGACGCTCGAGATACCGGTGTTTATCTATATTTTTCATTATCTTGCGTTGAATTGGGTCAGGTTACACTTTGTACCCGTCACGCTATCCAGTTTTTTCCCGGGATGTTTCCGCCCAGATTGCCCGAACAGCCTGCAAGCCGATGAATAACATCGACTTTTTCCTGTTCGAACAATCTGAATGAAAATCTCTCTAGGAAAAATCTGGATTCCGGTGAAGCATGCGAGTTAGAGAGGGCTGTCTTCACAGGAAAACAGGCGCTGGTAGGCGGCCAGATCTTCATCGCTGCCATAAACTTTAAGCTGTTCCAGAATCCGGCTCAGCCGGATCATGCGGAATATCTTATCGATCTGAATGATTTTTCTTTGCAGGTCGAGCATATCTTTCATTCGAGACATATTTTTATCCTGCATTGCAGCCAGCTGATGATAATCTTCCTGGGTATCGATCCATTCCAGCACCGCATCGAGCTGACTATCCATAAGTGCTTTGTAGGCTGCGGTATACGGCAACATTAGTTCCGGCCAGAGATTTAGCAAGCGGGTTTTCAGCCCCTCGCGCAGCTTTGATTGACGTGCCTCGAGGTCTGTTTGTTTTGCATCCAAAGACGCCACCTCTTCCGTATATTGCTTGCGCTGTTTGAAGAGTCTTTTTTTCAGGGCGGAGCCATCCCCGGTATAGCCATTGATGGCGGCGATCCTGCGTACCCGCTTGCCAAACAGGTTGTCCGGAATATCACGCATATCCGCTTTCCATTTTAAATACCAGGGCTGCCATTGTTCAAGGAAGTCCTCGCTGGTCGAGCGGGAAAGGTCGGTGCTGTAAGCATTGTCGAGTGAATACATATGGGCTTCATGCAATGAGATGGCGCCATCACCATTTTCATCCGCAGATCCATTCAAGGGTTTCCCCAGGCGGGTTTTTCCATCCAGTGCTGCAAAGAAGTAGGTGGAATAATCACGAAAATCATCTGCTTTCAGACTCACTGTGCAGCCTTCGGATGTCTTGGTTGCCGATACCGCGGTAAACCCGCATTGTGCCGCCTGTGTGGAATCCTTGTATGCCAGGGGGCTGGCATCTGCCAGCCGCAGAAACGCACCGGAAAAGCACTGTGGAAAGAAAAACCGGAATTGTACTTCAGGGTCAAGCGTATCCAGCAATTCTTGAAATTCCACGGCAGAGAGGCGTGTGTGATTCCAGAGCATTAGCGCGTTGTTACTGCTGTCGCTCTCCCAAGTGCCGTGCCCCTGATAGATAAAGAATATGCGGTCACCAGGCTGCATTGATGCAAATGCTTCCTTGAGTATCGCCGATAGTTTTGTGGCGTCTGTGGAAGCTTCTACATTTGGCACTTCGCTATTTCTGAAAGTCAGGTAATTGTCACCGTATTCACCCATTATTCGGGTTAGCGGCTCCAGTGCCGCTGCCGCTGCTTCGTCATCTTCTGGTCTGATGCGTGTAAGCACGTCTGGCCCCGGTGCCTGCCCGTCCGTGAAGAAGACTCGTGGTGTGTGCCCGCTGTCCTGCAGTATTCCCTCGATCCATTTGACGTTCAATTCGATCTGCACCTGGGAGTTGGATGGCTTGTCTCCTCCACCAACGAGAAAGGTGTAATCTTTGCCTTGGACTGCCGATGAAAACAGGCAGAATACGACGATCAGTATTTTGTTGATTTGTAGCATATAAGCAAAATTCATCTCGTCACCTACGCTGAAAAACGCAGAACCTTGTCGGCGAGTATCGCGATAAAAAGAAAGGTGATGGAGACTGCGGCAGCGGCCAGTACTTCACCATGGAAAAAATAGTAGCCAAGCAAGGCACCTCCCAGGAGCATGATCAAATAATAAGACCAGGGAAACCGCCGCAGCAGCAACCATGCTGGCAACAGGGTGAGGAAAAACAGCGCCATCGCGGGGGGGATAGAGCTGGCCCAGCCGGACAATAGTTCGTGTAATAGTTCTCTCCGTGAACCATAAAGAACATCCCGTGCAAACAGGCCGTCACCCAGCAGATAATCAAGAATACTGCTAATCCCTATATAGGCAGGATACATCAGCAACGGCAATATCAGGATGGTGAGAAAAAACCAGCGTGGTCTGCGCATTGGTAGCATTGCTATTTCCTCACAATACAGTTGCCTATCACCAGCGCATCCAGTCCGTTTGAGAAGAAACATCGAATGGCATCGCGTGGTGATTCAACGATTGGTTCGCCCTGAATATTGAAACTGGTATTCAAAACCACGGGCACCCCGCTACGCTCGCCCAGTGCGAAAATCAGATCATAATATCGTTCATTGGTCTCGCGCCGCACCGTTTGCAGTCTGGCGCTACCATCGACATGAGTCACCGCGGGAATCCGTTCGCGCTGATCTGGCAATACGTTGCAGACTTTCAGCATGAACGGTGCCTCTACTTCGAGATCGAAAAATCGGTCTTTTGCCTCTATCGTAGTGGAAGGCGCAAACGGCCGGTAGGCCTCGCGGTGTTTTACTTCCGCATTGATTTTATCTTTCATATCGGGAATCACCGGATTGGCAAGAATGCTGCGATTTCCAAGCGCCCGCGGACCGATTTCCATGCGCCCCTGGAACCAGCCGATAATATTCCCTTGGTGTAAAAGATCAGCCGCGGCGGCTGAAATATCCTCGTGTACCTCATGCTTCAACTTGCACTCTTTCAACAAGGCAATGATCTCGTCGTTCGAGTATTCATTCCCTACAAAGGGGTTGTCGTGCACGAAGTTACGCTCATGTCCGAGCAGGCCGTTATATAAATAATAAGCAGCTCCGATTGCAGTCCCGTTATCTCCAGCCGCAGGCATAACATAGACATCCCTGAATTTGCTTTCCCTGATGATACGTCCGTTCATCACGCTGTTTAAAGATACACCGCCGGCAATGACCAGGTAGTCCGCATGAGTTTTTTCATACAGCAGCTCACATAGTTCAAGCACACGATCCTCCAATACTCTTTGAAAAGCTGCTGCCACATCGAGGTGGTGTTGCTCAAACGGGCCATCCGGCTCGCGGGGCGCGCCAAATGCCGCATAGAATTTTGGCGCGCAACGCTGCCAGCCCTGATCCTGATAACTGAAATGCGATAAATCAATGGTGATCTGGCCTTCACCATTCACGGATACGAGCTGTCCTACCGCCTCATGAAACCGGTCGGGATCGCCCAGCGGCGCCAGCCCCATCGTCTTGCCTTCGTCATAGTTGGGCCGGAAGCCACAGAATTCGGTGGCTGCCTCATAGAATGAGCCCAGGGAATGCGGAAACAGACTCTGGCCAAAACACTCTACTGTATTCCTGCGACCCTCTCCCAGCCAGGTTGTCGCCCATTCTCCGGATCCATCTATACCCAGCAAGGCGGCCTGTTCGTAAGGTGAGACGAAAAAACTGCCGGCGGCATGTGACAGGTGATGTTCGATATAGTGCACTTGGGGTCGGGGCTGCCCCTGCGGCCAGTGCGTATCGAGAAAAGTGTTCAGCCGCCTTTGCTTGCCCCAGGCAAGTGCCAGTTCACGTTTTGCAAGGGGCCGGATATGGCGCAGGTTCTGCAGGCCGTACAGCAGTTTTTCCTTCCACATATGGGCAGGTCGGATTGAGACGGCGATATGATCAATATCGTCATAGTCGATTCCTGCCACTTCCAGGCACTTGTCGATACAAAGCCGCGGGAATTCAGTGGTGTGTTTGTCCCGACTCAGGCGCTCCTCTTCGATTGCCACCAGCAGTTTGCCATCACGAACGATACAGGCTGTGGAATCGTGAAAAATGTAATTAAGCCCCAGTATATTCATTATTTAACGACCCGCTTGAGCAGCCTGGATGTTTTGATTATGGAGTGGAATGTATTGATTGTCTGGTGCATCCGCGCCTTCAATAACTGTACTGATCCAGGCAGGGAATTATTATAGATTTGCGCATTTCTTGACTCCAGTCTTTTGGGGTGCCAACGATCCGCCCACAAGGGTGCGGTAACCAGATGTATCCGCCTTGTGTTCTCGCAAAGAATGGATTTCTGCAATAATTTCAGTAGCAGCAGCGAGCCTGGTGCGCAGTGTTTATAGGCTTCATCAAAGCCAATCTTGATCAGATGGAAGCTTTCATCCGCAACAAAACAAAACTGACCCGCCACCGGCTTGCCGGCAATTTTCATCAGGTTAATCTGGCAGTGGTAGCGATTGTGAGTTGCATTGGCAAGATTCCGATAAAGTGCCGTCAGTGATGGTGAAAGAGAAATCGCGGTATTCTTTCCGGGTCGCCCTTTCCATCCGGAACACTCTAATTGAAAAAAAGAATCCAGAGCCTCTTCGCTGGCGCTGTTTTCGCGCATATCTACATAGGCGAAAGTTACCTCGCCCAGCTTCTCGGCTTTATGTTCTCTGCGTCTGAGGTTTCTGCGCAGGCGGGAGGGCAATAGTGTATCGATCGAAGTGTCTGTGCAATCGAAGTAGTAACTTGATGGGCCTGTGCGGCTGAGGGTTCGAAATCCGCTTACGGATGCAACCGCGGCACTCAAAGGCGTTCCGTCAAGGATAGAGGGCAGCCCGAGTTGCCGCCATCTGCTGGGGGTGAAGGCCTCCAGCTCAACCACCAGGGCCTGAAGCAGCTGCACTGGATCATGGCCGGTGGCGCACAGGCAATCATTAAAAGTAATATGATCGTGACTGAGGCTATTCACGTCCGTACAAGGGGCAACCCCCATAAACCGATGCCCTTTTAGTTCCAGCGGGAACAAGGCCACGGGAGTTTCGCCCTGCCAGATGACAAAATAAACAATTCCCCTTGTATCGGTGTAAAGAAATTCTGCCACTCCGGAAAGCCATTCCCATGAGTGGTAATAAGATATGTCCTGCACGGTTTGGATCAGCGACGCCCATATTTCATGAACCTCGCCCATGTTTTTGGGTGTTAGCATTGAGACTCGATATCCCATACAGAATCACCCGGCTCCTGCCAAGGAGGGCTCGACAACAGCCTTCTTCATGGCGGGAATCGATTCGGGATTAAGGAGGAGCTTCCAGTCTTCTGAACTGGCAACTGGATCCAGTAACAGTCGCTCATAAAGGCGGGTCTGCACTTCCCCGCCCGCTACCATCCGCTTGAATTTCTCGTTTGGCTTCGCCTTGAGGAAGTCGTTTCGATCGATATGGATCTCCCGGAAAAAAGGGATTTCACGCTTTCCCAATGCCATGGCGTGACCGGTATACAGATACCCATTGGACTCCGGGGACGGGTCATGATGGCGGGTGCTTTTTGCTGGCCAGATCCTCAATTGATGATCTGTCGGATAAAGTTAATAGGCGCATCTTTCAGCATGAATTCCATCTGCAAGCCAAGATCAGCAGATTATAGCCCAAGTGCTTGTGTGGAAACCCAATACTTTCACCCAGATCCTGACATAGAAACGCGAAATAAGGTGCAAGATATTGGTTTCACGGGAGAAGAAAAAATATTAGTCGCACCCTTAGGTTCGGCGGCTATTTTTTCTTCTTCTGTGGGATCAAGAGTTTGTGCAGGATTTGTGTCTCTATGTCAGGATCTGGGTTTCATCTTGGCCAACAAGTCATTGTTATCGCCCCTTCAGAATAATCATGAGGCAGCACACTAATGCTTACGGCAATTGGTCGAGACA
>JAJRUY010000091.1 GCA_024277555.1 Gammaproteobacteria bacterium
CTCCCTGATACCAACTCGACTCTGGTCGTCAGCAAGGGTGGCAGGATAGAGGGGGATGTGAAGGTGGAAAACCTGATCCTTGACGGCATTATCATCGGCGATGTGTTTGCAAGCAAACGGGTGGAGCTGGCGGCGGGCGCCCAGGTTACCGGAACCGTGCATTACCAGTTGCTGGAAATGGCCATGGGCGCCCAAGTGAACGGGCAGCTAATTCATGCCGATGGCCTGAGCGAGGAATGCACGGCCAGTATTGTTCCGGCTGACGAAACTGCTGCACCTGATACTGCTTCGTAGTATTCGCTGTTTTCGGGCGGGGAAGTGGGAGAACCCGAGTCAGTGACTCCATGCACAATGCGAGAAAACCCCGGTGGCCGGGATTCGGTCATCGGGGGGTTGCCTTGCAAGTAAATACTTGATAGTTTTACTTGGTAATTTGATAATGAACAATGTCCGCTGATAACAGCCCAGGAGTGCAGTGATAATGTCCGAACAAGCGCAAACATCCAGTACCATGCTGACATTTTCATCAGCGGCGGCTAAAAAGGTTGGCGGCATGATCGAAGAGGAAGGCAATCCGAATCTGAAATTACGCGTCTATATCCAGGGGGGTGGTTGCTCGGGATTTCAATATGGCTTCTCTTTCGATGAAGAAGTCAATGAAGGTGATGAAGTCGTTGTTACCGATGGAGTGACCCTGGTGGTCGATCCCATGAGTCTGCAGTATCTCGAAGGAGCGGAGGTGGATTACACCGAAGGCTTGCAGGGAGCCCAGTTTATTGTGCGCAATCCCAATGCCACGACTACCTGTGGTTGCGGTTCCTCTTTTTCTGTGTAACCACCAAGGGCCTGGTTCCCAATCCCGTCATCAGGCCCGGTGTCGGGTCTCAGGCTCTCAAGGACGGAGGATAGATCCCTCCCAATACCACCTGATGGGATGCGCCGGTTACTGCCGGTATATTTCCGGGGCTTCCTAGCAGCGTTTGCCTGGCTAGCCAGGCGAAGGCCATCGCTTCCACCCAGTCCGGGTCAATGGCAGCCGTGCTGTGATCGGTGCCCACCACCCGGATAGATCCAAACTGCCGTGAGAGCGCGTCCATCAGCGCATCATTGTGTGCGCCGCCGCCGCATACCAGGACTTCCTCCGCATCTGGCGCCCAGCGCCGGATGGCTTTCTGAATGGAGTCACAGGTCAAATGCAATAGCGTCGCCTGGATATCCTCAGCTGCCAGGGCTGGATAGCCATGCAGTTTTTGTACAAGCCAGGTGGAGGAAAAATATTCGGTTCCCGTGCTTTTTGGGGGAGGCAGGGAAAAATACCCATCACCGAGAAAACACTTCAGCAGGGGTTCATGAACCTTGCCGCTACGCGCCCAGTTGCCGTTGTGATCGAAAGGGCTTGCCGTATTTTTCTGTACCCAGTAATCCATCAGGCAATTGCCTGGGCCAGTGTCAAAGCCACCGCTGACCTCGCCCCTTGCGGGAAGAATCGTAATGTTTGCAATGCCGCCGATGTTCAGGATGGCGCGATTGTGTTGCGGGTGCTGGAACACGGCCTGATGAAATGCCGGAACCAGGGGGGCGCCTTGTCCTCCAGCTGCCATGTCCCGGCGGCGAAAGTCCGCAACGACGGCAATGCCAGTCTGTTCGGCAATGGTGTTGGGATCCCCGATCTGCAGGCTGAATGGCGCGGGAGAATGTGGATGGTGGAAAATCGTTTGCCCGTGACTGCCGATGGCGCTGATGCTGCGGCTTTTTATATCTGCTTCTTCCATCAGCCGACATGCAGCTTCTGCAAACTGCTTGCCGCAGAGAATGTCAATCTGGCCAAATTCCTGCAGACTGGCGGCGCCTTCCCTTGCCAATTGCGCCAGTCTTGTTTTCAGCTCTTCAGGCCAGGGGTGGGAAAAGCTATGTACGAGTCGCGGCTGTTCAGGACTGAATTCTACCAGGGCGGCATCGATGCCATCCATGCTGGTGCCGGACATCAGGCCGATGAAATACTCACTACGGGTCAACGTGCTAAAGCAACCATGGTTTTTGCGCGCAGTTCGTCCAGTTGCGCCACCAGGGGCGCGGTGAGTTTTTTGAATCTGGAGAGTTCGCTTTTTGCCAGCCGCACGGTCTTGGGCAGCTTGATGGTCAATGGGTTGCGGTGTACGCCATTCACGCGAAATTCATAGTGCAGATGTGGGCCGCTGGCTAGCCCGGTGCTGCCGACATAGCCGATGATCTGCCCCTGTTTTACCGCCTTGCCGTTTTTCAGCCCTTTGGCAAACCGGGACAAATGGCCATAAACCGTGGTGTATTTGCCGCCATGGCGAAGAAAAATGGCATTCCCATAGCCGCCTTTTCTGCCACGAAAGACTACTTTGCCATTTCCGGTAGCCTTTACCGGGGTGCCGGTGGGAGCCGCATAATCGACGCCCTTGTGGGAGCGCCAGCGCTTTAGCACCGGATGCCAGCGCTTGCGCGTAAAACGGGAGCTGATGCGGGCGAACTTTACCGGGGTGCGGATGAAGGCGCGTCGCTTGGCATGGCCCTCAGTATCATAGTAGGCAGTGTCACCTGCCTTGTCAGTGTAGCGTACGGCTTTGTAGGTATCGCCGCGGTTGATGAACTCAGCGGCGAGTATCGGGCCGTTCTTTATCTTTTCACCATCCAGATACTGTTCTTCAAAGATAACGTGAAACTGGTCGCCTTCCCGGATTTCCAGGGCAAAATCGATATCCCAGCCAAAAATTTGTGCCAGCTCCATGATCTGCGCATCACTCAAACCGGCTTTTTGTCCGTCAACAAACAGGGATGACTCGATGATGCCGGTAGCATTGGCGAAGCGTTTCTCCACCGGTCGAGAAATTTCCGTTGCAAGAAAGCCATCCTCCGTGCGGCTGATTTCCAGTCGATGAATGCGGCTGCGTTCCAGGGTCAGCTGCTGCAGCTCGTCGTTGGCGTCAAATGCGAAAAACAGCTTTTGCCCGGGATGAATGCGCGCCAAATTCTTTGCCTGCGGGCTGCTGGTTACGATCCTGTGCAACAGCGCAGGAGAGAGGTCTTGCTGTTTGAAGATGGCAGCAAGGTTTTCGCCTTTTCCTACTACATGCTCCACCCAGCGAAGAGCTTCTTGTGGTTTCCCTGCTGGTGGTTCAACGCCAGGGGAGGGGGCGATTTCTGCCTGGGTGCCTGTCGGAAGTTTTGTGATTTCCGGTGCTGGTAATGGCAATTCTGGCTGCTGGTTTACAACGGGCTCCCGGATTGTCTGGGCAATATCCCGTACAGAAGGACTGGCTTCCACGGGTTCTGAGGGTTGTGCCTGCGATTGGGCGGGCAGTGTGTCATTTATGGCGGGCAGTGGCAGCAAATCGCCATTTTCCCTGCTGCTGTCGCCGATCTGCTGCTTGGAATCGTTCAGGTAGCGCTCCGCGAGCATGGCGCCAGCGCTGGCAACCAGTACCAGCAGGAATAGCCGAAACAGAAATTTGCGACGCCGATGAGCGGCTTGCCTGCGGGAATTGAATATATAGTCTTGCATTGAAGCTCCTGTGGAAAGAAAAGCCCTTCGTGTCCTTCCCCTGGATGGTATTGTGCACTGTTGACCGGGCCATGCACCCTAAGACCCGGGAATGACCGCGCTGTTCCGTAACAGGCTCGGATTATGCCATGAAAGCAGTCTCCGTTGTGCGCTGGTTGCCGAACCCCACCATCCAAATGAGGCACCATGGGTTGCGCTATTGTAATGACGTGTCCTGGCTGAAGGTTTTTTCCCAGGTGTACTCTC
>JAJRUY010000092.1 GCA_024277555.1 Gammaproteobacteria bacterium
CTCCAGTTTCAGCGCGTGGTTCGCCCGGAGGCCGATGGCCGCTCCTGTGTTTCCGGGCGCAAGATCTATATTCTGCCCACACGCTATGGCATGGTGTTCGGGGTGTTGCTTGTCACCCTGCTTGTCGCCTCCATCAATTACGCCAACAACCCGGCTTTTATCCTCACCTTCCTGTTGACCGGCCTGTTTATCCAGGCGATTTTTCACACCTGGCGCAATCTGCTGGGGCTTTGCGTGCAATGGCGGCATACCGATCCGGTATTCGCTGGTGAAACCGTCTTTTTTCAGTATCAGCTACGGGATGAGAAGGGCCGCGCTCATTACGCCATACAGCTTTCATTCCCGGGTAATGATGCCGTCATTACCGACTGCCCGGCGAACGAAAAAACACTGGTGCTGATTCCCTGCGCCAGCACCCGGCGGGGTCTGCTCAAACCGGGGCGGTTAATCATGGAAAGCCGCTTCCCCCTCGGATTGTTGCGCGCCTGGTGCTATGTGCAGACCGATTCCCAGGCAGTGATCTATCCCAAACCCCTGCATGAAAGGCCGGATACCGCCAACCCGTCCTGGGGCACGGCGGTAGAAGGAGACAGGGGTGTGGGCACCGATGACTTTGTCGGACACCGCAATTACCACCCCGGCGACCAGCTCGGGCATATTTACTGGAAGGCGCTGGCTGGTGAAAAAGGTCTGCTGGTGAAACAATTCGGGGGAGACCGCATAAACCAGTTCTGGCTGGATTTCGACTCCATCGAAAATGCTGATACGGAAAAACGCCTGTGCATGCTCTCAGGAGCGGTGCAAGCCCTGTCCAAAACCTCTTCCTGGTATGGCCTGCGCCTACCGGATGAGGAAATACCCATCAATACCGGCGAGACCCACCGCCATCGCTGTTTGCAGGCCCTGGCTCTGTACGGCCTGGAAAGATGAAGGATCTGCTCATACACAAGCCCCTTTCCCGGCCTTTGTTGTGGCTCACCGCCGGGTTGCTGGTGCTGGCGGCCATACCGCATTGGTGGAACATGAGCCCCCTGATCAGCACCAGCCTGCCGATGCTGGCGGCAATGCGCCTGTTGCTTTGGCCAACGCCGGACAAACCCGCCCCCCGTTGGATCATACTGGCTCTGCTGGCCACCTGTGTGGTGCTGGTGCTGTACCAGGCGAATCTGACTGAAGGCAGGCAATTCGGGGTGGCGCTGCTGGTGGTCATGGCGGGCATGAAGCTGTTGGAGATGAAAACCCGGCGCGACCTGTATGTATCCGTATTCCTGGGCTATTTTATTCTGGTCACCCTGTTCCTGTTTTACCAGAGTCCGCTGCTGACCTTGTATGTGCTGCTGATCAGCACCGGATTTGCCGCCCTGCTCATCGCCGCCAACCTCAGCCAGGACACCCTGCCCTGGGCAATGCTGCTGCGGCGGGCGCTGCTCATGGTGTTGTCCAGCATACCTGTGATGGTGGTGCTGTTTGTGCTCTTTCCCCGTCTTGACGGGCCTTTGTGGACGCTCAACCTTGGCTCGTCCAGCGGCGTTACCGGCATGTCGGACAATATTCGCATGGGCAGCATCAGCAGCCTCAGCCAATCTCCCGAGGTAGCATTCCGGGTGCGCTTCAAAGGGGAAATACCACCACCTCCACAGCGATACTGGCGGGGCATGGTGTTGTGGCTTACCGATGGGCGCAACTGGGAACGAGAGGAGTCTTCACCCCCGGCAAACACCTTTGCAGCCCTGAGCCAGCCTGTCGAATATGAAATCACCATGGAGGCCTCCGGTCAGCCCTGGCTTTTTCCACTGGATCATATCGTGGACGCTGCCGCTGGCGAGCTGTTGCTGAACCGGGACGGGGAGCTGGGCACGATTCTTCCCATCCACACACGCAAGACTTATCAGGCCACCAGCGCCCTGGGCATCCAGCAACAAAAACTCAGCGTTCGGGAATGGGAGCTGGGGTTGCAGCTGCCGGACAATGTTTCCACCCGCACCCGGCAGCTTGCAGCATGGCTGCAAAGGCAAGGCACCACAAGCCAGGAAGTGGTGCAGGCTGCCCTGCGCTTCTACAACCAGGAGCCTTTTATTTACACCCTGCAACCACCGTTACTGAAGAACAACCCCGTGGACGAATTCCTGTTTGCCACCAAAAAGGGCTTCTGTGAGCACTATGCCACCAGTTTTGTGGTGCTGATGCGCCTGGCCGGCATTCCATCCCGGGTCGTGATCGGCTACCAGGGGGGGGAGTTCAATCCCATGGGCGGGCATCTGGTGGTGCGCCAGTCCGACGCTCATGCCTGGGCGGAGGTGTGGCTGGAGGGCCAGGGCTGGGTGCGGGTGGATCCTACTGCCGCCGTAGCCCCCGAGCGCATCGAGCATTCCATTACCGCCACCGACTACCCCGCCGGCGCGCCGGTGACCTTCAATCTGGCCAATTCCCCGGAATTTCTTGCGCGCATGGCCAGGAACATGAAATGGTTCCAAGACAACCTGCAACTAAACTGGCACTACTGGGTGATCGGCTTCAACAGCAACCGCCAACAAAGCCTGTTGCAAAGGCTGGGCCTGGACAATCTGCACGGCTACACCCTCGGCGTGGCCGCCGCCCTTGGAGCCATTGTGCTGGGTACGGTTACTTTTCTACTTGGCTTGCGCCGCCGCACAGACAGGAAAGATCCTGTATATCAGGCATATATGCGATTTCTGCAAAAACTCAGAAAAGCCGGGCTGGATATTCCTCCCTCCACCGGGC
>JAJRUY010000093.1 GCA_024277555.1 Gammaproteobacteria bacterium
AACTCCCCCCGGCAGAGACCAAGCTGGAAATTCTGCATATGACAGCCAGCAAGCTGGCAGATGCCGGGTATGTGTATATCGGTATGGATCATTTTGCCCGACCGGATGATGAACTGGCAGTGGCCCAGCGCGAAGGTAGCCTGTATCGTAATTTCCAGGGGTATTCCACCCACGCCAACTGTGATTTGATCGGCATGGGGATTACCTCCATCGGCTCTGTGGGGAATTGCTATGCACAGAACATCAAAGGTTTGGATGAGTATTATGAATGTATCGATGCCGGACGCCTGCCAGTGTTTCGTGGCATCGAACTAAGCAAGGATGATGAATTGCGGCGGGATGTCATCACCCGGCTGATTTGTCATTTTGCCCTGGATTTTTCAGCAGTTGAAAAACACTGGGGCATTGATTTCAAGGCATATTTTTCACCAGAGCTGAACCGCCTGCAGCATATGGCAGGTGATGGTCTTTTGACCATTACCGATGAAAGCATCCAGGTGATGCCTGTAGGCCAGATGTTGATTCGCAATATCTGTATGGTGTTTGATGCCTATCTGAAGGACAGTAAAGGGCAGCGTTTTTCAAAAGTCATATAGTGGCAACAGGAGCGATATCATGAACAGGAAAGAAGGCGACGAAAAATCCGGAACGGCAACAGGGAAAAAAATGGCGAAAAAGAAAGTCACCAGGAAAAAAGCAGCTGGCAAAAACACCAGCAAGAAAAAGCTTGCCAAGAAAAAAGTGACAAAAAAGAAATTGACCAAAAAGAAAGCCAGCAAGAAAAAGCTTGCAGCAAGAAAGCAAGCGATAGCTGCTGTGAGTGACCGGGAACGGTATGAAATGATCCAGCGCCATGCCTATTTTCTGGCAGAAGCAAGAAACTTTCATCCCGGGCATGAGCAGGATGACTGGCATGAAGCGGAGCGTTTTGTCGATCAGATGTTGAACAAGTGATAATCCAGAACAGCATCGGCTTAACAGGCTGTTGAAAAACGCAGTTTTTCGATGGCCTGTGTGTGGTACAAGGATGTACCGCCATTTTCAGCGGCTGTAGGCCATTGGAAATGAAGAAACCGGGAAATCGTATTTTCCGGTTTCGTGGTTGAAAAAGTCCATGGAGGGACTTTTTAAACATCCTGTTAAGGGCGCCTCGAAAAATTCAGTTTTCGTCACACCGGTGCACGACTCCATGGCCTCGTACCTCCTCCGTCTCTGGAGGCGTGCGCCGGAGAGGTTCCTTAACCCGGATATTTCACCAGGACACTGAAATAACAACATAAGATGCTGTTTTTATTAACCATTGCATCTATATTAGCAAAGCGCAATATGTTGCCGGGTATTTGTTAAGTCCGCCCTTGCACCGATCTTATTGCCCAGAGACGATATTTCTTCACTCATCAATAGCTTGGGCTATTGATTCGATCAGAAATTCGCCTCTGAACAACAATCTCGGCACAATCATCGGACTTCCTGGTGAAACATCCGGGTTAATGCGCTGGTAGTTGCGTAACCTGCGCCAGTTCCGGCCCCAACAGATATGTCAGTATCATCAGGGCGGGAACCACAAGGCCAAAGGCTCTCACAATTCTGCGGATGACGGGGCTTGCCTGGTCGAGCTCCATGAACTGATCGATAATCAGCCGTCCCTTGAGGGCGGTGATGCCAGCTATGCTTACGGTTATCCAGAATCCTGCTTCGGCGTACTCCCCCATCAGCATGCCGCTCAGGGTGAGGATCATCAGGATCAGCCAGCTCAGGTCGAGTTTATTGACAGTGGTCATGGCAGCACATAGAAAAGTGGAAAAATCATTAACCAGATCAGGTCGGTGGCATGCCAATAGCTGGCGAAGGCGATTAGCCCGCTATGGTTGTTGGCGGTATAGGCACCGAAGCCTGTCCTGAACATAATCCACACCATACCCAGCAATCCCCAGCTTACATGCACCAGATGGTTGAATGTCAAATAGTAATACGACATCTGAAATACATCGCCGCGGCCAACCACGCCATGATCCAGATTCCAGCGGATTTCCAGTACCTTGATGATCGGGTAACCAACAGCCGTGAAAAATGCTGCAAACAGCCAGCGCAGGGTAATATCTGAGCGACCCCTGCGCATGGCCAGTACCGCCCGGGCAACAAAGTAACTGCTGCTGAGCATGATCACTGTGTTTGCTGTCCCTGCCGCCAGGGAGAGTTTCTGCGGCCCTTCATGAAATGCCTGGAGGTGATTGATGCGGGCGAAAAAGTACACCAGGAACATGAGCGTAAACTCGGTCAGCTCGGCAAAGATGCCTACCCAGATGGCCTTGCCGCCGGGAATGCGGACAGATTCTGCCATGGTCGCTGCTGCTCCTGTCCAAAAGGAATGGAAGTAATGAGGATAGAATGCCTGCCGTCAGATCACAAGTGATCTGTATTGTCTGTTATCTGGCATATATCATCGGCATCCGTTGCCCTGGCAATTGGCAGTTGGCAGTTGTGGCTTCAGCCGCCTTCAGAGCCGGGTAGAAGATTCCCATGAACTGCTGTAATTGTCTGGTCAACTCCTTTCTTTCTCTACCCGGAGGGGGAAAACAGTCTTTCTTTCTTATATACTTCCGCCACAACAGTTCGCGCCAGATGGTAATTAGCAGCAATGAGTATAAAGTCAGACACATGGATTCGCCGCATGGCTGGCGAGCAGGGCATGATCGAGCCTTTCGAGCCGGGGCAGATTCGTGATGGTTCCAACGGGCGGATGATTTCCTATGGAACCTCCAGCTATGGGTACGATGTGCGCTGTGCCGATGAGTTCAAGATCTTCACAAATATAAACTCGGCGGTGGTGGATCCCAAGAACTTTGATGACAGCAGTTTCGTGGATGTGAAATCGGATGTTTGCATCATCCCGCCAAACTCCTTTGCCCTGGCGCGGACGGTGGAATACTTCCGTATCCCGCGTAGCGTGCTGACCATCTGTCTGGGTAAATCTACCTATGCCCGCTGCGGTATTATTGTCAATGTCACCCCTTTGGAGCCGGAATGGGAAGGTCATGTGACCCTGGAGTTTTCCAATACCACGCCCCTGCCAGCCAAGATCTACGCCAACGAGGGGGTGGCGCAGATGTTGTTCTTCGAATCGGATGAGGTTTGTGAAACCTCTTACAAGGATCGTGGCGGCAAGTATCAGAAGCAAAAGGGGGTAACCCTGCCCAAGGCTTGAGTAACTGGCTGCCCCGACCGGCTCTATCCGGGTTGGTCTTCCGGCGCTTTCTTTTCTTCGGATTTTCCCCCGGATTCTTCTTCTGGATCCTGTGCAGGCTCCTGTATTTCGGTGGCAGTTTCTGTTTTTTCCTTGATAACTGGTGCTTCGGCGGGGCTTCCGCCTGTAAGGCTTAGCACTACATCCCGATCCCGCTGATCCTTGATTTGTTCAAAGAAGGAATATTCCCCGTCAGTAACGGTACGGGAAGTCTCATCCAGCTCGTTTGCCAGTTCCTGTACGCTGCGCACCACCCGGATAAGTTTCTCGCCAGACTTTGAGACCGAGAACATGTTGTTCAGTTTGGATTCGCGTACCTGGTTCTGCAACTCGATAATATTGGTTTCCAGTTCGGAGATGGTGGCATACAGTGTTTGCTGTTTCTGGCGGTATTCGGAAATCTGCTTGTTCAGGAGTTCGGTTTTTGCTGTGTGGCGATCTTCAAGTTCCTGAATGCGCCGTTCACTGTTCTGTTTGACCTGGGCGAGGGTCTGATCTGCCTGCTGCCGGAGCGTTGCCACTGCCTGTTCGTGATCCTGACGCAACAGCTGCAGCTCATTTTGATGTTGGCTGACGAGTTTTTCCAGGGTTGCCTCGTGTTCTTTATGCAAGCCTTCCATTTCTTCGGCTCGGCTGGCTTTCAGCGAGTCCACCACGCTTTGATGAGCCTGGTGCAGGCGCTCGATTTGTTCTGCGGTGGCCTTTTTTTCCTTCTCCAGATCACCTGAAAAGGCTTTTTGCAGCACGTCGATTTTTCTTTCATGGGTATTTTGCAACTTCTGCAGGGTGCTTTCGGCATCTTTTTTTGCTTCTGACAGGGCAGCTTCCTTGCGCTTGCCTTCGTTGGATTTTCCGAGGGCATAACCGATCCATGTGCATATTATGATGAGTGCGGCTGCTATGGCGAGAACCGGCGCGGTCAACAGGGGCGTGAAATCCATAATGGCTAACCTCTTTCAGAATTGGTGAGCAAGAAGAATAGAAGTGCTTTTCCAAAAAGTCCACGGGAATTCAGGATTTGTTTGATCTGTGCCTAACCCGCATATTTCATCAGAACGCTCGGAATACAGGTGTTTATCTATATTATTCATTACCTTGCGTTAAATTGGGTCAGGTTTGAATGGCACTTACTTAAGCGGAATCAGCCTCAAAAAACGCAGTTTCCGTCATTCTGGCGTATGCCAGAATCCAGCTGTGATGCAGTTTGTTGAGGCTTCTGGATCCCGGCATGCGCCGGGATGACAGAGGTTTTGACTTAA
>JAJRUY010000094.1 GCA_024277555.1 Gammaproteobacteria bacterium
GATTGCGCCACTACCTGTGCTAGATTCTGGTAGAGCAGATCAGAAAATACCACCCTGGAACGCTTGAAACCGTTGGTGCTGGCATTTGCCAGATTGTTGGAAATGGTGGCCATGCGCGTTTGCTGCGCCTCCATGCCTGTTTTTGCAATCCATAATGCAGAGTTCATCGTATTTCTCCTGTTTAATCTATGTACAGCAGGCGTAGCATTGGCTTCGCAGGCGCTGAAGCCACATCAACTCATGCTCATCAGTTTGGAAGCGGCGGCATCATTCTCTTCCGCTGTTTTCATCATCTTTATCTGGGTCTCAAACTGGCGGGCCAGTTCTATCATCCGCACCATGGATTCCACAGCATTCACATTGCTTGACTCCAGTGCTCCAGAAACCAATTTCACCGCTGCATCTGCTTGGGCTGGCGCACCATTGCGCTGCCGTATCAATCCATCCTCACCTTTTGTCAGACTGGCAGATGCCGGGTTGACCAACTTGATTCGATCTACAATCGCCAGTGCATTTACCCCCTGCCCCAGAGGCTGCACGGTAATGGTGCCGTCAGCACCGATATCCAGCTTGCCGTTGGGTGGAACAGCAATTGGGCCGCCCTCACCAAGCACTGGATAACCAACACCAGTGGTGAGGATGCCAAAACTGTCCACCCGCAGATCTCCAGCACGGGTATAGGCTTCACCGCCATCCGGCGCCTGCACCGCAATCCAGCCTGCTCCTTTGACCGCCACATCCAGTTCTCTTCCGGTGCTCTGAATAGTGCCACCACTGAGGTCCACACCGGCGCCATTTGCCACTGCATAGACCCGGCCGGGAAAACCTGGCCCATATACCGGCTGGCTGAGAAAGGATTCCATATCTGCTCGAAATCCAGTGGTGCTGGCATTGGCCAGGTTATTGGTATTTACCGCCTGGGATCTCATGGTTTCCCGGGCGCCGGTCATAGCGATATAGAGCATGCGATCCATAGTGGTTTACCGGTTAACGCAGGTTGATGATTGTCTGGGTAATCGTATCTTCCGTCTGAATGGTCTGGGCATTAGCTTGGAAGTTACGTTGCGCCACGATCATTTTCACCAGCTGCTCGGTAAGATCCACGTTGGATTCTTCCAGTGCGCCTGACTGGATTGATCCCAATCCGGAAGTGCCGGGTGCGCCAATAACCGGAGGCCCGGAAGCATTGGTATCTGCCCAGGCGGTATTACCCAGAGGTTGCAACCCCTGTTCGTTGGCGAAGTTTGCCAGCACCATCTGGCCAATGCTCCGGGACTGACCATTGGTGTAACGAGCAAAAATCGTACCTTCCTGATCGATGTCCACACCCAGAATTTGCCCGGTGGAAAAGCCATCCTGGTAAATCGAGTTAACCGCAAAATCACTGCCGTACTGGGTGCTTTTTGACAGATCAATAGCGATCGCCTGGCCCGGAGTGGCGCCACCACCTGGATCCCAGGAGAGATTGATGGTAGCCGGAGTGTTGTAGGAACCATCATCATTGAAGACTACAGTGGTAGTGTCCTGTACCACTCCATCAATCATGGTGCGCACAGTCCAGGAATTGGGGTTGGCAACGGGATCCTGCTTGCTGTAGTAAAGAGTAATATCGTGCGGATTACCCTGGCTGTCATACACTGAGGTTGTGGTAGTGGAATTGTATCCCACAGGATCTGGTACTCCGCCAATCAGCGCCCATGCACTATCGGTTTCTGCTGAGCGTGCATCGAAGTTCAGGTTGGCACTCAAGGCAGTAGTGGCGTTTGGCTGGGCATAGGAGGTATCAATCCGCATTGGCCCGATACCACCGGTAATTGCCCCGTTCTGGTCAGCTCCTCTTGCCATCAGGAAAAGCCCGTCACTGTTTACCACATAGCCATCCCGATCAAGATGGAAATTACCCGCACGGGAATAAACCGATGCGCCACTGGCATCAGAAAGCTGGAAGAATCCCCGTCCGTTGACGGCGAGATCCAGTGCGTTTCCGGTAAAGGATATATTTCCCTGACCAAAATGCTGGGCGGCTCCCTGCAAACGTACGCCCTGACCAATGGCTGTACCCGGGGCTCCCATCATGCTTGCCGCATAAACATCTGCAAACTCGGCTCGGGAGCCTTTAAAACCGGTGGTATTGGCGTTGGCAATGTTGTTGCCAATAATGCCCAGGTCGCCGGATGCGGCCCGGATACCACTCAATGCTGTATTAAATGACATATTTTTTCTCCGTTAATTGCTTTTACATGATGGTCTGAATAGCTTCCAATGGTATGGAAGTACCATTGTCGAGGTTGAGCAAAATACCCCCGTAGGGATTGAGGCTGACGCTATCCACTTTGCTGCGAACCTCCATGGCGGCTTCCTGAACGCTGCCATCGACCTCAACCTCTGCAACAATGCGATAGTTTCCTGGCACCGCCGCGCTGCCGTCTTCCGCAAATCCATCCCACTTGAAAAGCACGGCGCCAGCGGCGTTGTTACCCATGGGAATGGTGCGTACCAGTGAACCCTGGGGGTCATAGATCTTGATATTCAGGTCAGGGGTGCTTCCGTTTAGCAGTACCTGCCCAACAATATTGCCGCCTTCCTCCAGAACACTGCTATCACCGGGTGTCATCACGGCATGGCCGATCATGCTTGCCGCCTTCAGGGTCTGGTCTGTTGTCAAGGTGGCCGCCAGGGCATCGAAGGACTGTTGCAGCTCCTGGATGCCATTGACAGTGGAAAACTCGGCCAGTTGGCTCATGAATTCATTGGGATCCAGCGGTTTGGTAGGATCCTGGTTCTTCATCTGCGCCAACATCAGCTCAAGAAAATCCGCCTGTCCCATGTCAGAGCTGGAGCGGCCCGCACCTAGTGATTCGGGAGGAACTCCCAGGGTACCGTAAGGATTGGTGGCTTCATTTATCATCGTATTTCCTTCAATTATCAACGCCCAAGATTCAATGTCTTGAGCAACAACTGTTTGGAAGTATTGAGCACTTCCACATTATTCTGGTAAGAACGGGAGGCAGAAATCATGTTCGCCATCTCTTCTACAGAGTTCACATTGGGTTTGTATACATAGCCATCACCATCAGCCATGGGATGGTTGGGCTGATATTCCCTGGGAATCTCCGCCTGGCTCTCGACAATGCCTGCAACTCGCACCCCGGCTGATGGTTGTTCAGCATTCAATACTGACAACACCGCTGCAAACACCGGCTGACGGGCGCGGTATGCCTGCTCCGGGCTGGCGCTGACAGAGTCTGCATTTGCAAGATTGCTGGCCACGGTATTCAAACGCACCGACTGTGCGCTCATACCAGAACCGGAAATACGGAAAACATCATATAATCCCATCACTATTCTCCTTTCAAGGCACCGATCAGCCCTTTGAATTTTCGATCCAGAAATGTCAGGCTGGCCTGATAACGCAAGGCATTTTCAGAAAATGCAGATTTTTCCAGTTGTGCATCCACCGTATTGCCATCCAGAGATGAGTGGTTGGGCACACGATAGAGGGTGGTGAGGTTGCTGGAATCCCCGGAGAGTGACAAATGCCTGGCATGGGTTTGTTGCAAGCCTTTCCTTGAATGGCTGCTTGCACTGGACAGTGCTGATCGAAAATCTATATCCCTGGCCTTGAAGCCCGGGGTATCAGAATTGGCGATGTTGGATGCAAGCAATTCGGTACGCTTTGCACGCACGTCGAGAGCCTTGGCATGAATACCCAGAGCAGAATCGAACGATAGCGGCATATTTTTCTCCAACTTAAATATTTTGTTGGAAAATAATGCGATAATCGTGCCAACATATCTTTTATACTAAAAATCAACAAGTTACCGCAAGTATGTTTTTTTCTCCTTGGAACAACGGCAATAGATTGCCGCTTCCCGGCAGGAGCATCAGCAGTTTATTTCTAAAAGCTCCAAGCTACTTTATTCTGCTCTGTACCATAGAAAACCTTCCCAAGCCCATGCTTCTGCAGGAACATTTACAGATGTTTTGAATAAATTCATGCTTGCAATGGCTGTCAATAATCTGTCTCCGGCCAATAGCGTTGCGCTTATCCGAAACAATGTGCTCATGAAAAGCACCTCCAGACATACTGTGCTAGAAAAGACAATCTCAGGTTTATCAATAACTTATTGCCGCATTGGAAGTAAAGAACTTGGCATTGCCAGCACTTGCCCAATATTCGGCATGTATATTGCTAGTTAATACAGCATGAACAATAGATACCCTATTCCAAGAGCACATCACCATGCGTAACAAGCTGGCTCCACTATTAACAGGATTGTCCCTGATGTTGATCCAGAGCACACAGGCTGGGGGAGCAACAGCCGTGCAA
>JAJRUY010000095.1 GCA_024277555.1 Gammaproteobacteria bacterium
AAGGCCGACATGTGGGCAATGCCACTATGACGCAGGTCAGTGTGGGTTTTCAGTTGGGCGGTGAAGCCTATACCCAGATCATTTTTTTCCAGGATCAGCGCGCCTTTAATGAATTTACCAGTGGCAATTTTGAGTTCAGCGCCAATGCCAGGGCGGTGGCGATTACGGCAGGAGCATCTGCAACTGCTTCCACTGCCGGCAGTTCTACGGGCATAAGCGGCGGAAAGCATGATGCCATTACCAAAGGCTCCGGCTACAACAAGGGCATGGCGACATTCACCATCGCCAAGGCCGGTTTGATGTATGAAGCCTCTCTGGCTGGGCAGAAATACGAATACAGGCCTCTCTGACCCACAGGCCGCCGGGGGGATTCATATTGAAGCGCTTGATTCTTTTTCGTCATGGCAAGTCAGATTGGGACACTCGTTTTTCCAGTGATCACGCCCGACCCCTGGTCGAGCGTGGAATCAAAGCATCAAGGCAGATGGGAAAGCTGCTTGCCGCTTCATCCCAGGTACCCGAGTTGATCGTTTCTTCAACAGCGGTTCGTGCCAGATCCACTGCCGAGCTGGCCATGGAGGCGGGGCAGTGGTCTGGGGAATTGCAGTTCTCTGATGTTTTGTACGCCTCTTCTCCCGCCAGAATTCTGGCATTTCTGCAACAGCTTCCAGATACCAGTGATGAAGTCATGCTGGTCGGGCATGAGCCCACCTGGTCTGGGCTGGTGTACGGGTTTTCCGGTGCCAGGGTGCGTATTCCTACTGCAGCGATGGTTGCCATGCAGTTTCCAGTGGTGCACTGGCAAGACCTGCACTTCGATTCCGGGGAGCTGTTCTGGCTGCTTCAGCCCAAGTTTTTCAAAACCTTTTTTGTATAGGACTCGCCCGATTCTTTCTTCATTTGCGGATAAAGGGCTGATGGGTAACTCCGGTACAATGTGCTTTTTGTTTGTGTCGTGAATCTATCCGTGAAGAAACCAGAACTCCTGTCTCCCGCCGGCACCCTGCGCAACATGCGCTATGCCTTCGCCTACGGTGCAGATGCCGTGTATGCGGGCATGCCCCGCTACAGCCTGAGGGTGCGCAACAACGATTTTCTGCATGAGAACCTGGCAACAGGCATTGCTGAAGCACATGCTCAGGGGAAACAGTTTTTTGTGGCGGTGAATGTCTTGCCCCACGGTTCCAAGCTGGGTACTTTTCTCGACGATATGTGGCCAGTGGTGGAAATGGAGCCGGATGCCTTCATCATGGCCGATCCTGGTCTGATCATGCTGGTGCGCGAAACCTGGCCGGATCTGCCGGTGCATCTTTCCGTGCAGGCCAACACCATGAATGCCCTGAGTGTGAAGTTCTGGCAGCGCCAGGGACTGCCCCGGGTGATTTTGTCCCGGGAACTGTCTCTGGACGAAGTCGAGGAAATTCGTCAGGCCTGTCCGGACATGGAAATCGAGGTGTTCGTACACGGTGCCCTGTGCATCGCCTATTCCGGGCGCTGCCTGCTGTCCGGTTATTTCAATCATCGGGATGCAAACCAGGGTACTTGCACCAATGCCTGCCGCTGGGAGTACAAGATGAATGAACCCCCGGGCATTGACCTGAAAGATGTTGGTCGCCACCCCAAGGCAGACCAGGTGTATTACATTGAAGAGCCCAACCGCCCCGGCGAGTTCATGCCCATCGAAGAAGACGAGCATGGTACCTATATCATGAATTCCCGGGATCTGCGTGCGGTGGAGCATGTGCAGCGGCTGGTGGAGATTGGCGTGGACTGCCTCAAGATTGAGGGGCGCACCAAGTCCCACTACTACACTGCCCAGACCACCCGTATCTACCGCAAGGCCATTGACGATGCAGTGGCAGGCCGCCCCTTTGACCCTTCCCTTATGGCCGAGCTGGAGAGCCTGGCCAATCGCGGCTACACCGACGGCTTCTTTCAACGCCACCAGACCCATGAGTTGCAGAACTACCGCCAGGGCGCTTCCCTCTCCAGCAGATCCCTGTTCGTGGCCGAGGTGCTGGAAGCAGAGCAGGGAGGCTGGACCCTGGTGGAAGTGAAGAACCGTTTTGCCGTGGGTGACGAACTGGCTCTGATCACCCCCAGGGGCAGTCAGAGTTTTCGCCTGGAGCAGATGCGCAGTGCCGGGGGTGAGTCCCTGGAAGTGGCTCCGGGCAGTGGCTGGAAGGTGCGCATCCCTCTGCCATCGCCCGCAACTGAATACGCCCTTATTACCCGCAACCTGCAATGATCGAGGCCACCCCTTTTACTGGTGAACCGGCCTGGAACCGCCTCAAGGAGGTGCTGCGGATGCTGGCGAGGAAAGAAGTGATGAGCCGCTTCCATCGAGTGTCGGTAAGGCACAAGGACGATGGCAGCCTGGTTACCGCAGCTGATCAGGCCATGCAGCAGGCGGTTGAGCTCTTCCTGTATGAACAATGGCCGGAGTACGCCTTCCTCGGTGAGGAGTCGGAATGCGAAATCCAGAACCAGGCGCTGGCCCAGCAACAAGGCTGCTGGATTCTCGATCCCCTGGACGGCACCACCAACTTCATCCATGGCTTCGAGCTGTTCAGCTGTTCCCTGGCGCTGGCTATAGGGGGTGAGGTGGTGCTCGGCATCGTATATGACCCCGTGCGTGACGAGACCTTCGCCGCCCGTCGCGGCTTGGGCGCCGAACTCGATGGGCGATCCCTGCGCATTTCCGGGACATCCATTTCGCTGGACGCTTCCCTGGCGCTGGTGGACTACAAGCGCCTGCCGAAAGCCCTGGCGGTGGCTCTGGTGGAGGCGCCCCCCTTCGCTTCCCAGCGCAACCTTGGCACTGTGGCCCTCGACTGGTGCTGGATGGCCGCCTCCCGCGCCGATCTCTACCTGCATGGTGGCCAGAAGTTGTGGGACTATGCCGCCGGTCAGCTCATCTTCAGTGAAGCAGGCGGTGCCAGCTGCAACCTCGATGCCGAGCAGGTCCATTCCAACTCGGTGGAATCCCGCTCCGCCGTAGCTGCCGGCACATCGACCCTTCTGGAACTGTGGATGGCGCATCTTTATGCGAACCGATGAGAACACTGGCGTCCCAGCCAGGTGATGGTGGCTGTAATGGCTTGCTTGTGGATGTCCAGGGCGATGCAAGCAGCGTAATGATTACGCAGGAGATTGGGCGCGGAGTCCAATGATAAAAGATTGCTGATTCTGGTGCGGCGT
>JAJRUY010000096.1 GCA_024277555.1 Gammaproteobacteria bacterium
TGCTCGGGAACAGGTGGAATATTTTCAAGCAAAAGATTTCCGTTGTTGAGGGCAAGCGTCTCCACAGCGGGCGCACCTCCACTCATGACCAACAAACAGGATGCAAGCGCAACAGATTTTAAATTCATGGTATGACCTAGCCCGGATATTTCACCAGGACACTGAAATAACAACAGGGCACCTCGAAAAAACGTCATTCCGGCGGAAGACGGAATCCATAACTTGCTGATTTATCTGGACCCCGGCTTTCGCCTGGGTGACGAAAAACGAATTATTCGAGGTTCCCAACATAAGATGCTGTTTTTTTATTAACCATCGCATCTATATTAGCAAAGTGCAATATGTTACCGGGTGTTTGTTAAGTCTGCCCTTGCACCGATCTTGTTGCCCAGAGACGATATTTCTTCACTCATCAATAGCTTGGGCTATTGATTCGATCAGAGTCGCCTCTGAACAACAATCTCGGCACAATCATCGGACTTCCAGATGAAACATCCGGGCTAGTGGTCAAGGGGAAAGACTTCTGATCTGCTGGTATTTGTGACAATGGACAACATGGTCGTTCACCATGCCCATGGCCTGCATATAGGCATAGCAAATGGTCGAACCGACGAATTTGAAACCCCTTTTTTTCAGATCCTTGCTCATGGCATCGGATTCCGCTGAAGTTGCAGGCACTTCCAGATCTGTTTTCCAGGCGTTCTGGATAGGTTGACCATCGACGAACTGCCAGATATAGCGGTCAAAGCTGCCGTGTTCTTTCTGAGCAGCAAGAAAAGCCTGGGCGTTGCTTACTGCGGAACGAACTTTCAGCCGGTTGCGGACAATGCCGGGGTTTGCCAGCAGGGTGGCAATCTTCTTTTCCGAGTATCGTGCAATCTTTTCAGCATCGAAATGATCGAAAGCCTCCCGGTAATTATCGCGCTTGCCGAGAATGAGCGACCAGCTCAGCCCCGCCTGGGCGCCATCCAGAATCAGTGCCTCAAACAGCAGCCGGTCGTCATGGACAGGAAATCCCCATTCCTGGTCGTGGTATTCCTGCTCCAGGGGGCTGGCGTTTGCCCATGCGCAACGAACGATTGTCAATGATAGCTGCGCATTTGTCCGACCAGCACACCTTGTATCTGCACCTGTTCCGGCAGGAAGATCATGGCCTGCATGTTGCTGTTGGCCGGGTGCAGAACAAGCTTTCCCTGCTGCTGTTCGATGCGTTTGAGGGTGGCTTCCTCGCCATCCACCAGAGCCACCACAATCTCGCCGTTACGGGCATGATTGCGTTGTTCGATTACCACCCAGTCGCCATCCAGTATGCCTTCCTCGATCATGGAATCACCTCTGACCTCGAGTACATAACAGGGGTTTTCGGTACGCAGGGGAGGGGGTACAGTGATGGTTTCCGGGTTGGCGACAGCTTCGATGGGCTGACCAGCAGCAATGCGTCCGTACAGGGGCAACTCGTTCTCGTCCGGATCGATGGTTTCTGCCGGAGCCTGAGCAAGACGTACTCCCCGGCGCTGGTTGTTCATGGGTTCGATCAGCCCTTCCTTGATCAGCGCCTGCAGCTGTTTGTGCAGGGAGCCGCGGGAACTCAGACCCAAAGCATCGCAGAGTTCGTCCAGTGTTGGCGGGTGGGGAAACTCGTGCAGATGGGTGAGCAAATATTCGTAGATTTCCTGCTGGCGGCGGGTCAGGTTGGGCGCATTCATGCTGTACTCCTGTAGTGCTATCTTGGTTCTATTATAGAACAAAGCAGGAACATTGAAAGTTACAAAGGGAAATTTTTGCATAAAACTGCGTATTTACCCTCGTCAGCCTGATAAAATGCCCGTTTTCCGACCGCAGCAATTAATCCAATGACAGTCAGAACACGTTTTGCTCCCAGCCCTACGGGTTATTTGCATGTGGGAGGAGCCCGCACGGCGCTGTTTTCCTGGCTCTACGCACGCAGGCATGGCGGCCGGTTTGTGCTGCGTATTGAAGACACTGATCTGGAGCGTTCCACCCAGGCGTCGGTAAATGCCATTCTTGAAGGCATGACCTGGCTGGGCCTGGAATATGATGAAGGGCCGTTTTATCAGACCCACCGTTTTGAGCGTTACAATCAGGTTATAGATGAACTGCTGGAAAAGGGGCAGGCGTACCGTTGCGACTGTTCCAGGGAGCGTCTGGAAGAGCTGCGTGAGCGGCAAATGTCACAAAAGATCAAACCGCGCTATGACGGTTTCTGCCGCCATCGTGAAGTCGACCCGAAACATCCCCATGTGATTCGTTTCCGCAATCCGGATACCGGCGCTGTAGTGTTTGATGATCTGGTGCGGGGGCGCATCAGCGTGGCCAATGCGGAACTGGATGACCTGATTATCCGCCGCAGCGATGGCGCGCCCACCTATAACCTGACCGTGGTGGTGGACGATACAGACATGAATATTACCCAGGTAATTCGTGGTGATGACCACATCAACAACACCCCGCGGCAGATCAATTTGCTCAATGCCCTGGGGCTGAAGGTTCCGGAATATGCCCATCTGCCCATGATCCTGGGAGACGATGGCGCACGCCTGTCCAAGCGCCATGGCGCCGTCAGCGTCATGCAATACATGGAAGAGGGATTTCTGCCGGAGGCGCTGCTCAATTATCTGGTGCGTCTGGGCTGGTCACATGGCGATCAGGAAATTTTTTCTCTGGATGAAATGGTAGAGCTGTTTGATCTGAGTGAAGTCAACAAGGCGCCCTCTGCGTTTAATACGGACAAGCTGTTGTGGATCAATCAGCACTACATCAAGGCCGACGACCCGAAGCGTGTCGCCCGCCTGCTTTCGCCGCATATGGGGAAGCTGGGTATCGATCCGGCAGATGGTCCGGATCTGGTCAAAGTGGTAGAGGCCCAGCGTGAGCGCGCCAGCACCCTGGTAGAGCTGGCGCAGATCAGTGCCTTCTATTATCGGGACTTTGAAAGCTTTGACGAAAAGGCTGCCAAAAAGGCGTTCAAGGTGGCCGCTCTGGAGTCCTTGGCAATGGTGCGCTCCCGTCTGGAGGAACTGGAATACTGGAATCGGGAAGATATCCATGAGGTGATCGACACTACCGTCAAAACCCTGGAAGTTGGTTTTGGTAAAGTTGCCATGCCGGTGCGGGTAGCGGTAACCGGCGGTTCGCCATCACCGGACCTGGATCTCACCATGGAAATGATCGGTCAGGAAGCATGTCTGCGCCGCATCGACAAAGCTATCGACTACATACAGAAACTGCCATGACCAATAACAACCAACCAACCAACTTCATTCGCCAGATCATTGAAGAGGATCTGGCCAGTGGCAAGCACTCCAGTATTCGTACCCGTTTTCCACCGGAACCCAACGGCTATCTGCATATCGGCCATGCCAAATCCATCGTGTTGAATTTCGGTGTTGCCGAAGACTATAACGGTGAGTGCAACCTGCGCTTCGACGATACCAACCCGCACAAGGAAGACGAGGAGTATGTAGAAGCGATCAAGGAAGACGTGCGCTGGCTGGGCTATAGCTGGGCCGGGCAGTATTTTGCTTCGGATTACTTCGAGCAGTTGTACAATTTCGCCGTGGAGCTGATCGAAAACGGCAAAGCCTATGTCTGCGACCTGCATGCAGACCAGGTACGCGAATACCGGGGCAGCCTCACCGAGCCGGGCAAGGACAGCCCGTATCGGGAACGCAGCATGGAAGAAAATCTGGATCTGTTCCGGCGCATGCGGGCAGGGGAGTTCGAGGATGGGACTCGCACCCTGCGGGCAAAAATCGATATGGCCTCACCCAACATGAACATGCGCGATCCCGCCATCTACCGTATCCGCCGGGGGGTGGTACATCATCAGACGGGAGATGCCTGGAGCATCTATCCCATGTACGACTTCACCCATCCCATCTCCGACGCCTTGGAAGGAATCACCCATTCCCTGTGTACCCTGGAATTTGAAGATCATCGCCCACTGTATGACTGGTATCTGGACAATATCACCATCCCCTGCCATCCGCGGCAGATCGAATTTGCCCGCCTGAATCTCGAATACACCATCATGAGCAAGCGCAAGCTTACCCAGCTGGTGGCTGAAGGGCATGTGCAAGGCTGGGATGATCCGCGCATGCCCACCATTGCGGGCCTGCGCCGCCGGGGCTATACGCCTGCCGCCATTCGTGATTTCTGTAACCGCATCGGCGTGACCAAATCTGATGGCACTGTGGAGATGGGCGTGCTCGAAGCCAGCATCCGTGAGGATCTGGATCGCATCGCGCCGCGGCGCATGGCGGTGCTCGATCCCCTGCGGGTGGTCATCACCAACTATCCGGAAGAGCAGGAAGAAATCCTTGTCGGCCCAAATCATCCCAAGGACGAATCCATGGGTTCCCGCGAGCTGAAATTCTCCCGGGAACTGTGGATAGACCGGGCGGATTTTCGTGAAGAAGCGAACAAGAAGTACAAGCGTCTGGTTACTGGTGGCGAGGTGCGGTTGCGTAATGCCTACACCATCATCTGCGAAAAGGTGGTCAAGGATGTCAGCGGCGAGATCAAGGAACTGCATTGCAGCTATGACCCCGATACCCTGGGGAAGAATCCCGAGGGGCGCAAGGTGCGGGGCGTGATCCATTGGGTTTCCGCCCTTGCAGCCGTGCCTGCCGAGGTGTGTATGTATGATCGCCTGTTCACCGTAGCAGTGCCGGATGGGGTGAAGGACAAGCCCTTCCAGCATTTCCTGAACCCAGAGTCCCTGAGCATACGCCAGGCCATGCTCGAACCGGCTCTGGCAGACGCTGAACCGGGAGCGCGCTTCCAGTTCGAACGCGAAGGATATTTTTGCCGTGATACAAAGGCGGCTGCGTTGGGCGAACTGGTATTCAACCGGGTCGTTACTTTGCGTGACTCCTGGGGACAGGGGTGATTGACGTGGTCCAATGGATCAGGACACCTCAGTTAAGCATAATTAGCCTGACTGAGGAGAAAACATATGGGCGCCTCGAAAAACACAGATTTTGTCACCCCGGCGAAAGCCAGGGTCTATATAAATCAGCAAGTTATGGATTCCGGATTCCGCCGGAATGACGATTTTTCGAGGTGCCCTCATATCTAGCCCGGATACTTCACCAGGACACTAAAATAACAACATAAGATGCTGTTTTTATTAACCATTATATCTATATTAGCAAAGTGCAATATGTTGCCGGGTGTTTGTTAAGTCCGCCCTTGCACCGATCTTGTTGCCCAGAGACGATATTTCTTCACTCATCAATAGCTTGGGCTATTGATTCGATCAGAAATTCGCCTCTGAACAA
>JAJRUY010000097.1 GCA_024277555.1 Gammaproteobacteria bacterium
AGACTCCACCCCGCCATCATGGGGTGGTGGAGTCCTCATCACAGAGGGGAGTGCGACCCACTCTCCTCTCTAATGAGAATTATGAGAATTGATCTGTAGCGAGGGCAATGCGATGACTGACAAACAGCAGTACCTGATCAAGGAAGAACCTTTTTACCAAACCACCGAAAATGAGGTGGCGCTCTATGAATCCGCCTATAACTGCCGCCTGCCAATCATGGTCAAAGGACCGACAGGCTGTGGAAAATCACGTTTCATCGAATATATGGCGTGGAAGCTGCAAAAGCCGCTGATCACCGTCGCCTGTAACGAGGACATGACCGCCGCCGATCTGGTGGGGCGCTTCCTGCTTGACGAGAAGGGCACCCGCTGGCAAGACGGCCCGCTGACCGTGGCGGCACGCATCGGCGCCATCTGCTACCTGGATGAAGTGGTCGAAGCGCGTCAGGACACCACGGTGGTGATCCATCCACTCACCGACCACCGCCGCGTACTGCCGCTGGACAAGAAGGGCGAACTGCTGGAGGCGCATCCTGATTTTCAGCTGGTTATCTCTTACAACCCCGGTTACCAGAGCCTGATGAAAGATCTGAAGCAGTCCACCAAACAGCGCTTTACCGCACTGGACTTCGACTATCCGGAGAAGGCCGACGAGTCACGCATCGTCAGCCATGAAGGGAGGGTGGACACGGCGCTGGCGGAGCATCTGGTGGACATTGCCCACCGCGCCCGCAATCTCAAGGGTCACGGCCTGGATGAGGGAATCTCCACCCGGCTGCTGGTCTATGCGGCGCAGCTGATTAACGACGGTATCGAGCCAGTGGAGGCTTGCAAAATGGCGCTGGTGCGTCCGCTTACCGACGATGCCGACATCCGTGCCACCCTGGACGCAGCTGTCGAGATGATCCTCGCCTGACACACCAAGCACTACAGAGGTGCGCCATGAATCCGGAAATTCAAGCCTGGCGGGATCGGCTCCAGTGTAGCGTCCGCAAAATCGATGACATCTTTGAAGATGCCCTGAATCAGGCCAGGGAGCAACTTTCACCAGAGGGGCTGGACGCCTGGCTGGAAAATGCCGACCGCGTCTGCAGCCTGGGGCGCGGCACCGAACTGGTGCTGATTTTCCTCGATGAGATCCCGGAGGTAGTGCGTCATAGTGACGAGGCGATTATCCCCGAGGTAGCCTCCACTTGCGCGCTGCTTTCCGAATATGCCTGCGGCAAGGCAATCAATCCATTTCTTGCCACCCTGCCCGCAGTAGCGCGCCGCCTGGGTAGCGCCGAGCTGCTACGGGGATGGCTACGGATGATGGAACGGATGGCGAAAGAGGCAAAGGAAGGCGCCCAGCTGCTGGCCGAGCGCGCTCCCTATTTATTCAACCAGCTCAGCATGGCCGGGGTGGAGAACTGGATCGAGTACGGCGTTCGTGTCTACCGCGACCACCCCCACCGTTTGCCCGATTATTTCAGCCTGCAAAGTGCCGACGCCAAGGCGATGCTGGTCAAAGAGCGCAACGGCACCCTGTTCATGGATTATGAGCGACAGCTGCGCCTGTTCGAGCGCGCCCTGTGGGATCTGGAAACCGATTTCTGCCCCTACTCGGAGGCGTTCGATTCCCTGCGCAAGCCACGCCCCCACCTGGATCGGCTGGGAATCCATCTGCCGGATGTCTATGAAGACCTGGGGCCGGTCAAAGGTATCGACCGTTATCGGGCGATGATCGCCCATATGATGGCGCACAAGATCTGGTCACAGCCTTATCTGGCCGACAATTTCAGTACCTTTCAGCATATCTGCATCGAGGTATTCGAGGATGCACGGGTCGAGCATCTGGCGATGCAACAATATCCAGGGCTGCGGCGGCTGTGGTTATCGATGCACCCGCAACCCAAACCGGGAGCCTGTCCCGAGGGGTGGTCATGCATTCGCCACAAGCTGGCAATGCTCTCCTACGCCCTGCTCAATCCCGATCACAACTACAGCGACCAAAAGCTGCTGGAATACACGGCAAAATTCCACGCCGCCATTGAAGAAGACCCTTACGATGCGTCACTCAGTACCGAACTGGGGGTACACTGGCTCAAGGACAACTACGAGCATAATTTCCGCAAGCAGAAGGTTTGGTTCGAGGATACCGAGGTCAGTTATCGCGACGACAACCGCTATCTGTGGATATTCCTCGAGGATGTGGAGGACGAGGATGATTTCCATTCCGACCACGGTGCAGCCGACCGTGGCAAGGGAGCCGATGAAGACGACCTGCTGCCACCACAGCACTACCCTGAGTGGGATCAATCGGTACAGAACTATCGTCCCGATTGGGTAACCGTCTACGAGGCAATTCAGCCACCAGGCAACGCCAGCCATATCGACCGGCTGCTGGAAAAACACAAGCGCCTGGCAAAACAATTGAAACAGATCGTCGATCTGCTCAAACCACAGCAGCGCCGCCGTGTACGCTATCAGGAAGAAGGAGACGAGCTGGATCTGGATGTGGCGATTCGCGCCGCCATCGACTACCGCATCGGCTCCACGCCCGATACCCGCATCCATCAGAGTCACGTCAAAGATGGTCGCGACATCGCCGTGCTGCTGCTGCTTGATCTCTCGGAGTCGATCAACGATGTACCCCAGGGTGCCGATTCCACCATCCTGCAACTAAGCCAGGAGGCAGTCTCACTACTGGCCACTGCGGTAGAGGCACTCGGCGACCCCTTCGCCATATCCGGCTTTTCTTCCAATACCCGCCATGAGGTGCGTTACGCTCACTTCAAAGGCTTCAATGAACGCTGGGGTGATGAACCCAAAGGACGTCTGGCGGCAATGGAAGCAGGCCATTCCACACGCATGGGCGCGGCCCTGCGCCACGCCGGGCGCTATCTGGAAAACCGCCGCGAGGAGAAGCGACTGCTGCTGGTGCTTACCGACGGCGAACCCCATGACATTGATGTACAGGATCCAAAGTATCTGCAGGAAGATACCCATGTGGCAGTGAACGAGCTATCCAGCAAGGGGATAACCACCTACTGCATCAGCCTCGATCCCCATGCCGACGACTATGTGGCTGACATCTTTGGGCGCAATAATTACACCGTCATCGACCGGGTGGAACGGTTGCCGGAAAAACTGCCAAAGCTGTTTATGTCGCTGACCAAATAATCCGGGCATCACCGGATTCTGGGGATACATGTAGATTGGCCTGCGCCGCAATGGTATCGATATTTCGTATAGCCATGATAGACTATTGTCTATGATAAGGTTTTCTTCCGACGCCCTCGCCCGCACCACCACCCTGCGCCAGCTGCAAATCCTGGTGGCCGTGGCTCATCACGGGGGATACACCCGTGCCGCCGAGGTTCTGCACCTCACCCAGCCCACGGTTTCCATGCAGATCAAAAAACTCAGTGATCACATTGGCCTGCCACTGTTTGAGCAACGGGGGAGAAAACTGCAGTTGACCAGCGCGGGGAAAAAAACCCTGGATGCCTCCCGAGATATTCTGAATCGACTGGAGTTGCTTGGCGGCGAGATTTCCTCTCTCACCGGGGAAATGAAAGGCGAACTGCGCATTGCCGTGGTGACCACCGCCAAGTATTTCATGCCCCACCTGCTGGGCGCGTTCATACAGCGCTATCCGGATGTACAGCCCCGCCTGTTCGTCACCAATCGGGAAAAGATACTACAGCGACTACAGGAAAACGAGGACGACCTGCTGATCATGGGTCGGGCTCCCAAAGGACTGGAAGTGGAAGCGATGCCTTTCCTGGACAATGATCTGGTGGTCATCGCCCCACCCAAGCACCGGCTGGCGAAAAAACGCGCCATTCCCCTCGAACAGCTGCTCAAGGAACGCTTCTTGCTGCGCGAGCGCGGATCAGGAACCAGGCTGGCTACAGATGAACTGTTTTCCAAGTGGGGGCTGAGCCTGGAACCCTATATGGAGCTGGGCAGCATCGAGGCGATCAAGCAGGCGGTCATGGCCGACCTGGGCATATCCGTCATGTCCCAGCACAATCTGCGTCTGGAGCTGGATGGCAAAAAAATATGCATGCTGAACGTAAAAGGTTTTCCCCTGCATCGGCACTGGTTTGCAGTACACGCATCAGATCGCAAACCAAGCTTCGTGAGCCAGGCTTTTCTCGATTTTATCCGCGATGAAGGAAGTGCAGTATTGCATGAGTGACGGAATCATCGACAGCCATTGTCACCTGGACAACCCCGCCTTCGACGGGGACAGGCAACAGGTACTCGACCGCGCCCGATCTGCCGGCGTACGCGGCTTTGTCATTCCAGGCACCACACAGGAAAGCTGGCAGAAGATTCTGGATCTCGCCCTACTGCACGATGATATCCATCCCGCACTGGGCCTGCATCCCTATTTCTGCGGGGAATACGCACCCGGCCAGATCGAGCAGCTCCAGACCCTGGCGGAAGCGGCTCATCCCGTGGCCATTGGAGAAATCGGCCTGGATTATTATCGCGGGAAGGGAAATCAGGAACTGCAGCTACAACTCTTCGAGCTGCAGTTACAAATGGCGCAGAATCTTGGGCTGCCCGTCATCCTGCACACGCGCAAGGCTCATGACCAGGTATTGGATCTGCTGAAAAAACATTCCCTGAAAGGCGGCATCAGTCACGCCTTCAATGGCAGTTGGCAACAGGCCCGGCAATACATGAATCTGGGCTTCTGCCTGGGATTTGGCGGCATGCTCACCCATGAGCGTTCCAGCAGATTACGCACACTGGCCAAAGCAATTCCCCTGGAATATCTGGTGCTGGAAACCGATGCACCAGATATGCCGGGCGCTGCCCACCAGTATCAGCGCAACAGCCCGGAATACCTTCCTGAAGTGCTGGACACATTAATCGGAATTCGCCAGGAAGACAGGCAAAATATTGCTGCCACCACGACAGCAAACGTCAAGCGAGCGCTTGCCTTGCCAGATAAAACTCCGCCAGCTGCAGATCAGACGGACGGGTGATTTTGATATTGCTGGCAGATCCTTCGAGCATCTGGGGGAAATGCCCAGCCCACTCCATGGCGCTGGCCTCATCGGTAACCACCACCCCGGCAGCCAGAGCATTTTTCAAAGCCCCGTGCAACAATCCCAAACGAAACATCTGTGGCGTTTGCGCATACCAGAGTCTGTTTCGATCTATGGTTGCAGTAACACGCGCATGGCTGTCAGTGCGTTTCATGGTGTCGTGTACCGGCACACCCAACAGCCCACCTGTTCCCTGATCCGCCAGCTGCATCAGCCGGGAAAGATCCTGCTCCAGAACACAAGGGCGTGCGGCATCATGCACCAGCACCCAGTCATCCTCCGGAACATGCTGCAACAATGATCGCAGGGCGTTCAGCACCGAATGACTGCGCTCTTCACCACCAGTTACAGACTCTACCCGAGGATCTTCCGCGCTAGTGGTAGTCGGCCAGATATCATCTTCTACAGCCAGTGCCACAGTTGCAGATTCAATACCCGGATGGTTCAGCAGCGCCTGGATACTCCAGTCGATGACCATTTTTCCACACAGGGACAGGTATTGTTTGGGGACATCCACCCCCATGCGCTTGCCGATCCCGGCTGCAGGAATCACAGCATGGAAGCTCATGGGTTGGATCGGGGTTGAGGCTCAGACTCAATAACCTGATAAAAGGTCTCGCCTTCGCGGATCATGCCCAGATCAGAGCGCGCCCGGGCTTCCACGGCTTCCAGCCCGGTTTTCAGGCTCTCCACTTCCGCCCGCAGGCGCACATTGCGCTCTTTCATCTGCACCAGTTGCAGCTGCTGGGTCTCGATTTGCTGCTGCAATCGAAACACTTCTGCGAGGCTGCCCTGCCCCACCCAAAGGCGATACTGGAGCACAAAAAACATGACCAGCAGCACAATCAACAGCAGACGGAAATACCAGGACATCAGGCCAGGGGGAAGGCTCCCCTTCCGGCATAGACAGCTGCATCGCCCAGCTGGTCTTCAATGCGCATCAACTGGTTGTATTTGGCCACCCTGTCTGAGCGGGAAAGAGATCCGGTTTTGATCTGCCCGGTGTTGGTGGCAACCGCCAGATCGGCAATGGTGGTGTCTTCCGTCTCTCCGGAACGATGGGAAATCACCGCAGAGTAACCCGCCTGCTTCGCCATTTCTATTGCCTGCAGGGTTTCCGTAAGCGTACCGATCTGGTTGAACTTGATGAGAATGGAATTGGCCACTCCCATCTCGATGCCCTTCTTCAGGATGGCAGTATTGGTAACAAACAGGTCATCGCCAACCAGCTGCACCTTGTCTCCCAGTATTTCGGTATGCAGCTTCCAGCCTTCCCAGTCACTCTCGTCCATGCCATCTTCAATGGAGAGGATGGGGTACTGGCGCACCCAGTCAGCCAGATATTCGGAAAACCCGGCAGAATCAAAGCTGCGGTTTTCGGATGCAAGATGATATTTACCATCTTTGTAAAACTCGGAACTTGCGGCATCCAGGCCCAGATAGATATCCTCCCCGGCCTTGTACCCTGCTTTCCCGATCGCCTCAAGAATAACTTCTATAGCTTCTTCATTGGAGCTGAGGTTCGGGGCAAAACCGCCTTCATCACCAACAGTGGTGGCCAGCCCACGCTTGGCCAGCACGGACTGAAGCGCATGGAATATCTCTGCGCCATAGCGCACGGCTTCACGAATGCTCGGCGCACCGACAGGCAGAATCATGAATTCCTGCAGATCCACACTGTTGTCGGCATGGGCGCCGCCATTGATGATATTCATCATCGGCACCGGCAGGCGGAATTCATCGTTGCCAAGGTATTCGTACAGCGGCTGCTCATTCTCCTGGGCCGCGGCATGGGCCGCCGCCAGAGATACAGCCAGAATGGCATTGGCGCCAAGTTTCGATTTGTTCTCGGTGCCGTCGAGTTCGATCATGCGCTGATCCAGGGCGGCCTGATCTCCCGCGTCCATGCCATCGACAGCATCCCGGATGAGGGTATTCACGTTTTCCACTGCCTTGCGTACGCCCTTGCCACCATAACGGCTGGCATCGCCATCACGCAGTTCCAGGGCTTCGCGGGAGCCGGTGGAAGCACCCGAAGGTGCAACTGCGCGCCCCATAGCGCCATCTGCGGTGTACACATCTGCTTCTATGGTGGGATTGCCGCGGGAATCCAGAATCTCCCGTGCCCTTATGCTGATAATTTCCGACATCTTGTCGTCTCCACAATTTTGTTACTGAATTCTGCCAGTATGTTCTGCGCCAATGTCAGGAACATGACGGCCCGTGCTTCTACAGCGCATCTTCAACAAAGCCATGGCGTTTCACCACGGCATCGATTTCCAGCAAGGTTTCCAACAGCTCGCGCATATGCCCCAGGGGCCAGGAATTTGGTCCATCGCTCAATGCCTGGTCAGGGTTTTCATGGGTTTCCATGAACAGCCCGGAAACACCAGCAGCCACTGCCGCCCGCGCCAGCACTGGCACATGCTCACGCTGCCCTCCGGAAGACTTTCCCAGTCCACCGGGTTGCTGCACCGAATGGGTGGCATCAAACACCACCGGGCAACCGGTGTTGCGCATCACCGCCAGGCCCCGCATATCCGAAATCAGGGTGTTGTAGCCAAAAGATACACCACGCTCGCAAACCATGATCTGTGAATTGCCCGTAGCGCGTGCCTTGTCCACCACATTGATCATGTCCCAAGGTGCCAGAAACTGGCCCTTCTTGATGTTCACGGGCCTGCCCTGGGCAGCCACCCGCTGAATAAAATTGGTTTGACGGCACAGAAAGGCGGGGGTTTGCAGCACATCGGCAACAGCTGCCACTTCGCTCAATGGCGTATCTTCGTGGACATCGGTGAGCACCGGAAGATCCAGGTCTTTTTTGACCTGCTCCAGCACTTTCAATCCTTGCTCGATTCCCGGCCCACGAAAGCTTTCATGAGAAGAACGGTTGGCCTTGTCGAACGAGGATTTGTAGATCAGCGGGATGCCCAGCTCACCGGTAATTTCCTTCAGCACCGCCGCTGTATCCAGCGCCGAATCCAGACTTTCCACCACACAGGTACCTGCTATCAGAAACAAGGGCTGGTTCAGACCAACCTCAAAACCACATAGATCCATGAAACTCAGGCTTCCTTTTTCTGGTGCTGTTCAATGGCGGCCTGGATAAAGCCTTTGAACAAGGGATGTCCATAGCGCGGGGTGGAGGTAAATTCAGGATGGAACTGACAGGCAAGAAACCAGGGGTGCTCGGGCAGTTCCACGATTTCCGCCAAGCTGCCATCGACAGAGGTTCCGGTAATACGCAAACCCTTTTCCTGCAGCAACTCGCCGTAGTGGTTGTTGAATTCGTACCGATGGCGGTGACGCTCGATGATGCGCTCCTTGCCGTACAGCTTTCTTGCAAGAGAGCCCTCCGCCAGCAGGCATTCCTGCCCTCCCAGGCGCATGGTGCCTCCCAGGTCAGAGCACTCGTCCCGCTGCGCCATGGAACCGTCCGCCTCCAGCCATTCGGTAATCAGGCCAATCACCGGAGCGGTTGTGTCCTTGTCGAATTCCGTGCTGTTCGCATCTTTCAATCCAACCTTGTTCCGGGCATATTCGATCACGGCAACCTGCATTCCCAGGCAAATACCGAGATAGGGAATCTGCTGCTCCCGCGCATAACGCACCGCAGCAATCTTGCCTTCCACCCCCCGGGTGCCAAAGCCCCCGGGCACCAGAATGGCATCCATATCCGCCAGCTTGCCCAGGTCTCCGGTTTCGAATTCTTCCGAATCAAAATAGTGGATATTCACCTTGGCAGCCGTCTGGATGCCGGCGTGAATCAGCGCTTCATTGAGTGATTTATAGGATTCTGTCAGATCCACATATTTGCCAACCATGGCAATGTTGACTTCGTGTCGGGTATCGAACAGCCCCCTGACCACTCCTTCCCATTCGGTCAGATCAGCCGGGGGCACATCCAGGCGCAATTGATCCACCACGATCTGATCCAGATCCTGTGCGTGCAGCAGCAGCGGAATACGGTAGATGGTATTTGCATCCACCGCCGAGATTACCGCCCTTTCCTGGACGTTGGTAAACAGTGCGATCTTTCTTCGCTCTGCATCCGGCAGGGAACGGTCTGCACGGCACAGCAGCACATCCGGCTGGATGCCAATGGAACGCAGCTCCTTGACCGAGTGCTGGGTGGGCTTGGTCTTGATCTCCCCGGAAGTGGGAATATAGGGCACCAGGGTCAGATGCATGAACAGGACATTCTCCCGCCCCAGTTCGACCCCCATCTGGCGGATGGCCTCCAAGAACGGCAGGGATTCAATATCGCCCACGGTACCGCCAATCTCCACCATGGCCACATCATAATCATCTGCGCCCAGGCGGATCTGCCGCTTGATTTCATCTGTAATATGCGGGATAACCTGTACCGTCCCCCCCAGATAATCACCGCGCCGCTCCTTGCGTATGACACTTTCATATACCTGGCCACTGGTGAAGTTATTGTGCTTCCCCATGGTGGTGTTGATGAAGCGCTCATAGTGCCCCAGATCCAGATCGGTTTCTGCACCATCTTCGGTAACGAAGACTTCGCCATGCTGAAAAGGACTCATGGTGCCCGGATCCACATTGATATAGGGATCCAGCTTGAGCATGGTGACTTTCAGCCCCCGGGCCTCGAGCAATGCACCCAGCGAAGCAGATGCGATACCTTTACCCAGGGAGGAAACAACGCCGCCTGTAATGAATATATATTTTGTCATCAAAACCAAAAAACGGTGAGCCAGAAGGAGGATATCCAGACGGGGTGAAACAGTAACAGATAGGAGGATTTCTCTCAATCAGAAAGCAGTAATTCCATCCCGATTCACGAAATTCTTAACGAACCTTTGAATAAACTGCAAACTCTGGCTGTTACAAAACCATTGGCCCGCCCGGCCAATGGTTTTTTTGTGCAAAATCAATACCAGGCATCTGCTGAAGAAATTTGTTTCACGCCGAGTATTGATCTGGATCAGGTTTCGCGACAGAATACCCCACCATAAATCAATTCAGCCAAAGGAACCCTCTGCTATTCAAGTCTGAGCGAAACAGATTGCAGTACATACTATTCAGGCTCAAGGCATTCAATGCCTTGATTACAGATTTCGCGATGGTTTTCCATCCGACAATGCAAGAACCCGAATATTTTGCACATGCAAAATGCAAGCCTATGATTTGGCCCCAGGGATCCCTGAAACCACATAGAGAACTCCATTGCCGAAAAACAAGGTTGTCTCCCTGAACAAACTCAAGGTCGCATGCAAGAACTGCGGGCTGGCGAAACTCTGCCTTCCCCTGGGGCTCGATAGCGGCGACATTGATCAACTTGACGCGATTGTGCAGCGCAACCGCCCCTTGCACCGCGGAAGCCACATATTTCAGACCGGCGACGTATTCCACAGTCTCTACGTTGTGAAAACCGGCACCATCAAGACCTATACCCAGTGTCCGAATGGCTCGGAGCAGGTGGTTGGCTTCCATCTTCCGGGGGAAGTCGTTGGCCTGGATGGCATCGAATGCGACAAGCACCTGTGCTCCGCCAAGGCGCTGGAAACTACAGCAGTCTGTGAGGTACCATTTGCACGCCTTGAGGAGCTGACCTCAGCCATCCCAGGCCTTCAGCATCAGCTGTTTCGTTTGATGAGCCGGGAAATCACCAAGGAAACCAGCTTGATGGTGTTGCTGGGAAAAAGCACTGCCGAAGAACGTCTCGCCGCATTCCTGCTCAGTCTTTCGGTGCGCTTTCACAACCGCGGATTCTCTCCTGTGGAATTCAATCTGAGCATGTCCCGCCAGGAGATCGGCTCTTACCTGGGCCTGGCCCTGGAAACTGTCAGCCGTTTGTTTACTCATTTTCAGGACGAAAAAACCCTTCTCGTAGATCGAAAACATATTGAGATACTGAACATGGATCAGCTGTACAACCTGCTCTCCAATCAGACTACCTGTCTTGACAGGTTGCGGGTGCCGAACTGAGCCAACCACATCATCAACCCTCTGCCTTTTGATCGCAAGGGACAATCCATGCAGCCAAACAACACATCAGCAGTCATCTGCCGCAATTGCGCGCTTTACCAGACTGCCCGGGTATTGGGACTGGAAACCCCGGATTGCAGCTCTTTGAACCGCATTGTGTTACGCAATCACCCGGTAAGGAAAAACGAGGTGCTGTATCATGAGGGGGAACCTTTCCGCTATTTGTATCTGATCCATTCCGGCTCCTGCATCAGCAATGCCACCATGCTGGGAAACAGCCACCGCGTGATGGGATTTTATCTGCCGGGCGAAATTGCCGGCATTGAAAATATCGGGCAGGAAACCTGTAACCACACCACCTATGCGTTGGAAAAAGGCTCCATCTGCCAGCTGGACTTTGCCGCCCTGGAAGGGACTCTTTCCGAGAATGAATTGATCAATGTGCAGAAATACCTGCTCGGCTCCGCTGCCCATCATGCGCGGCAGTTGCAATGGGAACGATCGCTGACAGGCCTGCAAACAGCCGAGCAGCAGATTGCCGCATTCCTGATGAATATCGCCAGCCGCCTGGATGCCCGCGGCTTTCCCGCGCACCAGTTCCGACTGCCCATGTCCCGCGAGGCCATTGCCGACTATCTTGGCCTGGCCATGGAAACCGTCATTCGCACGCTGAAAAACCTTCAATCCCGGAATTTGATCGATATCAAAGCAAAAAATATTGAGATTCTCGACGAATCCCGCCTGAATTCCCTGCTTGCCTCCTAACCCGCATATTTCACCAGAACGCCCGGAATCCAGGTGTTTATCTATAGGGCACCTCGATAAACCGTCATTCCGGCGGAAGCCGGAATCCATAACTTGCTGATTTATATGGATCTAAGCTTTCGCCGGGGTGGCGAAAAACGAATTATTCGAGGCTCCCTATACCATTCATTATCTTGCGTTAAATTGAGTCAGGTTACACTTTGTGCCCGCCACACTATCCAGTTTTTTCCGGGATCTTTTCGCCCAGATTGCCCGCCACACCTGATCAAAATCAAATTTAATGACAAAAAACTGACATTTCTCATATAAATACCCCTCAATCTTTGTATAATCCCGTCGGTCGGGAACCTTCTTTTGTTAAACAGGTCACGCAATCTATTTTGCTGTAACCATGGTGTCATCAATAAACAAGGCTTCCGCAAACA
>JAJRUY010000098.1 GCA_024277555.1 Gammaproteobacteria bacterium
CATCCGGGCTAGCCCCATTCTGTTGGTACATGCGAAATATTTCCCCCTCCACGATAGTAGTGTACGCAATGACTAAAATCAACTAAAGGCCTGCGTGATCATCTTGCTACCTGGTGAGAAATCCGGGTTAACCGGTTTGTCGAGTGAAGCAGGATGCCAGAGCCGAGGCCGGTGTCCATAGTTTTCAGGAGCTTATGGATTCCGGCCTGCGCCGGAATGACGATTTTTCGAGGCGCCTTGGATATTTTGAATCACAATCTACTTCGTCCAGACTTGATCAGAGGTTCCTTAAGAGCTGAATTAAGATCTGTTTAAAACTGTGACCTGCATGTCATTTTTCAGGTTGGTAAACCCACGCTTGATGACTTGATCAGCGGCTTCAAGACCTTCGATCACCTCCAGCCAGTCGTCAAATCGCTCCCCGCTAGTGATGTCTTTTTGCACCACTTTGTTGTTTTCAACCACATAAACATACTCGCCCTGCCGGTCTGTGCGCAGGGCGGTGAAGGGGATCATGAGGCGTGTTTTGGTAGCGCCGGTCAGTTCTACCCGCACGAATTGTCCGGCCCGAGCCATGCCGGGCGGGTTGTCCAGCCCGATTTCTATTGTTCCCAGGCGGCTTTGTGGATCCAGAGTGGGGAAGATGCGTTGCAGTTTGCCCGTGAACGGCTGTGAGCCGGGTATGTCCAGTTGTATCCTGATGCTGCTTTCAGTATCCAGATCCGCCAGCAGCTGTCCGGGTGCGGCCACGCGGACGATCAGTGATCCGGGGTCGGCCAGGGTCAGCAGGTGGCGGTTGCGGGATACCACATCGCCGGGTTCAGCCAGCCGGCGGATTATGATACCGTCAAAAGGTGCCTTGATTACGGTGTACCCCAGGCGTGTTTCCAGTATTTCCACCTCGGTCTGGGCGAGTTCCAGCTCGGTTTGAGCTTCGATTAAATCCTCTTCAGAGGTGGCTTTGGTTTCGCGCAAACGCTCCAGGCGGGAAACCCTGCGCGTAGCCATGGAGCGTGTGGCTTTGGCTTTTCTGAGTTCCGCCTTGAGGAGTTCGTTGCTCAGGATGAGCAGCGTATCACCCTGGCTGACCCTGTCTCCTTCAAACCAGGGGAGGCTGGCGATACGCCCTTCTTCCTGGGTATGTACGCGCAGGATATGACGGTATGCCAGGGTACCGGAACGCTGCCACTTGCCGGCAACAGACCGCTTTTGCACCCGGGCTACTTCTACCAGCACCGGAGACGCCTTGTTCTGCTTTGATGCCGGAGCGGGCGCCTTGCTGTCATTGCAGGCGCTGGCGAGTGTGAGCAGCAGCATGAAAAACAGGGTTTTTGCAATATCCATGATCAATAGTCGTAGTGTTTCACTTTGCGCTTGATATTGCGTTGTATGGCAATGGCTTCAGCTTTCCATTCCAGATCCTGTAGTGGAATTTCCGGATACAGGTCATTCAGGGCGACCAGGCGTTCTCCTTGCTCATCCTCGATGTAAAGGCGGAACCATCGTACGCCTTCCACCAGGGCCATGATATACATGCCGTGAATACACTGGTCGGAAGGCTCGAACACAACAATACAACCGTCCGGAAACTCCGGCTCCATGCTGTTTCCCAGAACCCGAAGGGCAAAGGGTTCCCTGGCGCTGCAGTTACCGAGGGTATGTTGTGATTCTTCCACCTGGAGTCTCCGCTTTTGCTATTATGGGATGCTTGGTTACGGGGGTCGGAAATCCCTGATTTTTAACAGTTAATTTTAATTTTCAGTATAACATGAATCATGCCCGGGGGCAGGCCCCGCAAGTACACAAGAATCGCCGCGATCTGCATAACCTGCGGAATATGCTGCCGTTTCTCTGGGAATTCCGGGGCAGGGCGCTGTTCGCCCTGGGATGCCTGGTGTTGTCCAAGGTGGCCAATGTGGGGGTACCCCTGGTACTCAAGCATATCGTGGATGCCCTGGAAACCCAACCGGGACGGATGCTGGTTCTGCCACTAAGCCTGCTGCTCGCCTATGGTGCGCTGAAGCTTTCTGCCAGCCTGTTCAATGAACTTAGAGATGTGGTTTTTGCCAAGGTGCGTTACCGTGCCATGCGCCGCCTGTCTACCCGGGTGCTGGAGCATCTGCACAACCTTTCCCTGCGCTTTCATCTGGAGCGCCAGACAGGAGGCATCAGCCGGGATCTCGAGCGTGGCACGCGCTCGGTAGCGCAGATTCTCAACTATATGGCGTTCAGCATTCTTCCGATCCTGGTGGAGTTCGTGCTGGTGGGGGCGATACTGTTCACCCAGTATGACTCGGTATTCATGCTGATCACCTTTGGCACAGTGCTGGTCTACGCGCTGGTGACGGTGGCGATTACCGAATGGCGCATGGATTTTCGTCATCATATGAACAAGCTCGATTCTGAGGCCAATTCCCGGGCCATGGACAGCCTGATCAACTATGAAACCGTAAAGTACTTTGGCAACGAAAAGCTGGAAGTGGAGCGTTTCGACAACAAGCTCGGTGCCTGGGAGCAATGGGCGGTAAAAAGCCAGACTTCCATGTCCGTGCTTAATTTTGCCCAGGGGACGGTGATCGCCATCGGGGTTACTCTGGTGATGATTTTTGCGGCGCGGGGGGTTACCACTGGCGATATGAGCATCGGGGATCTGGTGCTGGTAAATGCCTTTCTGCTGCAATTGTTCATTCCCCTCGGCTTCCTGGGAATCGTTTACCGGCAGATCAAATATGCCCTGGCGGACATGGATTTGATCTTCAAGCTGCTGGAGCGGGAGCCGGAAATACGCGATGCCGCCGATGCGCATCCGTTGCAACTGAAAGGAGGTCGTGTCCGTTTTGAACAGGTGGATTTTTCCTATGATCCGGAACGCAGGATACTGTCGGGTGTGGATTTTGAAGTGCCACCGGGGAAGAAGCTTGCCATTGTCGGGCACAGTGGCGCAGGCAAATCCACCGTTGCCCGCCTGTTGTATCGCTTCTATGATGTGACTGGCGGCAGTATACGCATCGATGGTCAGGATGTACGCGAAGTTACCCAGGACAGTTTGCGCGCCGCCATTGGTATCGTGCCCCAGGATACGGTGCTGTTCAATGACACGATTTACTACAACATTGCCTATGGACGCATTTCGGCCAGCCGTGAAGAAGTGGAGCAGGCGGCGGAAATGGCTCATATCCGCGCATTTATCGAAAGCCTTCCCGATGGCTGGGAGACATTGGTGGGTGAACGGGGTCTGAAGCTTTCCGGCGGCGAGAAGCAGCGGGTGGCCATCGCCAGGGCCATGCTCAAGCGGCCGCAGATCCTGGTCTTCGATGAAGCCACCTCTTCCCTGGATTCCAAGACCGAGCAGGCGATTCAGGAAACCCTGGTGCAAGTAGCGCAGCACCATACCACGCTGGTGGTGGCGCACCGGCTTTCCACGGTTGTGGATGCAGATGAAATTCTGGTGATGGAGAAGGGAAGGATTTGCGAACGGGGCACCCACCAGCAATTGCTGGTGCAAGGCGGAGTTTATGCGGAGATGTGGGAGCTACAGCAAAAAAAACGGGCTGATGACAGTTTCGCCCGCAACAAGCAGGAGCTTCGATGAAAGAAAATGGCTCGAAACCGCGGATTTATCTGGTCGGCGGCGCTGTTCGTGACAAACTCCTGGGCTTGCCCGTGGTGGATCGTGACTGGGTGGTGGTGGGCGCCACTACAGAAGACATGTTGAGACAAGGGTTTGTGCCGGTGTCTGGTGCTTTTCCGGTATTCCGGCATCCGCAAACCGGAGAAGAGTATGCCCTGGCCCGGCGCGAAACCAAAACCGGCTCCGGCTACCATGGGTTTTCTGTGGAAACCGGCCCGGATGTCACCCTGGAACAGGATCTTGCCCGCCGGGATCTCACCATCAATGCCATGGCGGAGGATGAGCAAGGAAACATCATCGACCCATTTGATGGCCAGAAAGATCTGCAAAGCGGGATTTTACGCCATGTTACCCCTGCTTTTGCCGAAGATCCTGTACGTTTGCTGCGTATTGCGCGATTTTCTGCCCGTTTTTACGGTCGGGGTTTTCATGTTGCCCACGCAACCCATGCTTTGATGAAGCAAATGGTGGCAGCCGGGGAGCCGGCACAGCTGCAGGGGCAGCGAATCTGGCAGGAAATGGCCAGGGCGCTTATGGAAGAACAGCCCTGGCGGTTTTTCCAGGTGCTGCATGCCTGCGGAGCACTGGCGCAGCTGTTTCCGGCGCTCGCTTCTGCCCTGCCCGATGCTCCGGCGCATGGAAACGAAAAGGACAGCGAGCCAATTGCGGTTCTAAAGCGCGCTGTGGCAAGAGGCGCGAGCCTGCCGCTGCGCTTTGTCTGTATCATGCAATACGCCGTGGATGCGGTTCATCCTTCGGGGTCGCTGATGCACTGGCTGGGTGTGGACAAAAAAACTGCAACATTGTTTGAAAACTGGCTGCAGGCCCGCACCCTGCTTGCCCGACTGCCCGAGGGAAGTGCGCAAGATTACCGCCGGTATCTGCAGCGTTTCCGCAATCACCATTCCCTGCTTGGCCAGCTTGCCCGAATCTGCACGCCGCAGTTGGCTGAGCAAGTGCTGCCATTGCTGGAGCGGGCGCGAACCGCCATGCTCAGCGTAGATGCGGCCCGATTGCAGGAACAGGGCTGGCAGGGAAAAGCGCTGGGAGAAGAATTGTCCCGCTGGCAGGAACAGGCGATCGCATCCGTCCTGGGGGAAACCGGTGAAACCTGAAACAGAAAATGCTGCCGTACCGGACATCTGGCAGGTATTGCGTTCCGCAGGCTTGCTGCCGCCCCTGCTGGTATTGGGTGGCGGGGTGGTGGCCGGCAGCGTTATTTCCCTGTTTGGCTTGTATAACCAGGGACTGGGCAGAACCGGCATCTACCTGCTGGTGCTGGCCGGCGGCCTGGCGCTGTTTGGCCTGGTGGCGTTTCTGCTGCAGATGAAACGCCAGCTGCTTGCGCCTCTGGTTGCGCTGGAAACTTCTGTGGCGCAGATCTCCCAAGGGGAGCCGGGCGCAGTTTTGCCAAGTGGGGATACCGGTGTGTTCAGCACCATGGTGCAGGACATCGACAGCATCAACAAGGAACTGATGGATCTGTATGAAGACATGGACAGCCGCATTGCCCGGCACACCACCAGACTGGCGCAAAAGACGGCTTCGCTGAAAATTCTCTACGATGTGGCAGCCACCATCAACCGGGTGGAAGATCTGGATGAACTGCTGGTGCGTTTCCTGCGGGTGCTCAAGGAAATGGTCAATGGTCTGGCCATCAGCGCAAAGGTAGTGCAACTGGGGGGGCATATGCGCCTGGTCGGTGCGATAGGCTTGGATGACCAGCTGCAGCGGGAAGCGGAATTGCTGCCTCTGGAAATCTGTCCCTGTGGTCTGGCGCTATCCCCGGGGAATGTGTGCTGCAGGCATGAGGCGCAATACTGTGTTAAACAGCTGGGAAGAAAAATGTATACAGCACAGGAAGTAGAGCAGATTTCGGTTCCCCTGGAATATCATGGGGACATTCTGGGGCAATACGATATTTATGTGCAGCGCCCCGGTGCGTCAGAGCGGGAGGATATTATGGAACTGCTGGAAACCGTAGGCAGCCATCTTGGTATGGCAGTGGCCAAGCAGCGTTCTGATGAAAACGCCCGCCGCCTTTCCATCTATGAAGAACGCAACGCCCTCGCTCACGAGCTGCATGACTCCCTGGCGCAAACCCTGGCCAGCCTGCGCTTTCAGATTCGCATGATGGAGGACAGCCTGCAACAGGAGCAGGATTGTCAACTGGTATCCAGTGACCTGGAGCGTATCCGCAACGGCGTGGACGAAGCGCATACGGAACTGCGGGAGCTGCTCAACAGCTTCCGTGCTTCCATGGATGGGCGGGATCTGAGTACTGCTCTGGAAAAATTGGTGCAGCGTTTTTCCCTGGAAACCGGAGTTGCGACTTACTACCAGCAGGAATGTGTGCAACCAAAGCTTTCCTCCACGGAAGAAATGCAGATATTGCGTATTGTGCAGGAATCCCTGGCCAATATACGCAAGCATGCCCATGCTCATACGGTGCGGGTGCTGCTGACCCGCCGTGCTGGTTCCTATGTGCTTCTGGTCGAAGACGATGGCGCAGGATTTGAAGGCAAGGCCAGAGAAGGCCACCCTGGAGAGCATATCGGCCTTTCCATCATGGAAGAACGGGCGAGGCGCCTGGGGGGGCAGTTGCGAATCGAAAGCGAAGTGGGTGAGGGCACCCGGGTGGAATTGACTTATGCTCCCAAGGTGCGCCCGCGGGACATCGACAGGAAATGGACAAGCTGATGCGAATACTATTGATTGATGACCATGCCTTGTTCCGTATCGGCCTGCGCGAATTGCTGGAGCGGCGCGGGCTGGAAGTGGTGGATGCGGTTGGTGATTGCGAGGTTGGCATTGCACTGGTGCTGGAAACACAGCCGGATGTGGTGCTGCTGGATATGCGCATGCCGCAAATGACCGGCCTGGAGGTGTTGCAGATCCTGCGCGACAAGGGGCAGGAAATGCCTGTGGTCATCCTCACCACCAGCCGGGTGGAAACTGATGTGATTGCGTCTTTGCAGCGCGGTGCCCAGGGTTATCTGCTAAAAGATATGGAACCTGACGACCTGATCAAATCCCTGAATGACATCGTAGCCGGGCAAACCGTGGTCGCCAATGAGCTTACCATGGTGCTGGCCAGAGCCGTGCGCGGGGATGATCCGGCAAAGAGCGGATCGACCATGGATCTGCTGACCCCCAGGGAGCAGGAAATACTCTGCCTGCTGGCAGAAGGACAAAGCAACAAGGTCATTGCTAGAAACCTGGGCATTTCCGATGGCACGGTGAAGCTGCATGTAAAAGCCATATTGCGCAAGCTGAATGTGCATTCCCGGGTGGAAGCCGCCGTAATCGCAGTGGAACAAAAGTTTTGCCGCAAAGATGAACCCAACTGAAAAAGTCAGTGACATAACCAAGCGGGTAAAAACCAATGAAACGTTTTATGGAACTGGTGGCAGACTGCCTGAGCAGCGTCAAGGAACATATGCCCTGGGATCTTGAAGAAAGGCTGCAGGACAACCCGGATCTCTTGCTGGTGGATGTGCGTGAACCCTATGAATACGAAGCCATGCATATCGAAGGTTCACTGCTGGTGCCCCGGGGCATACTCGAATCTGCCTGTGAGTGGGATTACGAGGAAACCGAGCCAGAGCTGGTGATGGCTAGGGAGCGGGAAGTGGTAGCGGTTTGCCGCTCGGGCCGGCGCAGCGTACTGGCCGCCCACTCCCTGCAGGTGCTGGGTTTCAGGAATGTGGCTTCCCTGCAAACCGGCATTCGCGGCTGGAAGGATTACGATCTTCCTCTGGTGGATGGGCAAGGCAATGAGGTGGATCTGGATGATGCGGATGAATACTTCATGCCCAAGTTGCGCGAAGACCAGCTGCGTCCCAAGGACTGGGTTGATCCGGCTTAACCCGGATATTTCACCCGGACACTGAAATAACAACATAAGATGCTGTTTTTATTAACCATTACATCTGCATTAGCAAAGTACAATATGTTGCCGGGTGTTTGTTAAGACCGCCCTTGCACCGATCTTGTTGCCCAGAGACGATATTTCTTCACTCATCAATAGCTTGGGCTATTGATTCGATCAGAAATTCGCCTCTGAACAACAATCCCGGCACAATCATCGGACTTCCAGGTGAAACATCCGGGTTAAGGCTATCTCCAAAAATTGCCATTCCGGCG
>JAJRUY010000099.1 GCA_024277555.1 Gammaproteobacteria bacterium
AACCTCTGCTTTTTCATTCGATGATTCACTTGAAGGCACGGCATTGCGCAGTGTTGCTATAGCTTTCCGCAAGGTATTGAGCTGCATCTGCTGTTGTGCGGTGTCTTTCTTCAGCGAAGTCAGGCGCTGACGCACGGTGGTGCGGGAGCGTCCGGCCAGTTTCAGGTCGGAAAGCTGCTGGGACAGTACGCTGCGGTGCTCATGCACCTGGGCTGTGAGTGGATCCAGTGCGGTTTCCAGCCAGTCTTTGGCATCGTTGTGGGCGTTGCGGAAGGTTTGTTCTACGCGCCGCACAACGGTGTGGAAGTAGCGCTTGATGGCAAAATGTTTTTCCGTTAGCGCAGTGCGGGGGCTTTTGCGGTAGATTTCTGCTTCCTGGCAGATCAGGTTGAGCTCCACTTGGTGGCTGATCAGGGAGAGCATTTTGGGGTCGCCCAAGCGCATGTTGTGGCGGGTCTGGAAGCGGCGATAGATGGTGCGAATAAGACGCCGCATTTCCTGGGACTGGTTGCCTGCTGCTTCCATTTGCTGGTTGATGTCGTCGAACAGCTCCCGCATGGATTCTTTCAGGCCGATGGTTGTCCAGGCGCCAGACATGCGTTTTTTGGCCTTGGTAATGATGTGTTCCAGCACGGAGGGTGAGAGAGCATCCAGCAGGATCTTGCCGTGGGCGGTAAAATCAGCGCGGGATTGTTTGTAAGCGTTGATGCTGGCCTGGTAACGCGCCTTGTCTGCCTGCGCTTGCTTGAGTAGTCCGTCAATGGCACCTTCGCTTTTGGTGCTAAGATCCTTGAGTTCGCTGGATTGCTTTTCCATGCGCTTGAGGCGGGATGAAACCAGGGCCTTGATGTTATCCAGGGAGCTGCAGACCAGCTCCGTGGATTGCTCTACAATCAGCGCCTGGCGGTTGTGAATCAGGGTGTTGGCCAGGTGCTTTTCCAGCTGTGGTATTCCGGATTTGCGTTCCAGTTCGGGATCGTTCTTCACTCGGCCCAACAGGCCTTTTTGGGCAGAGACGGCAAATACCTGCTTGTGTTTTACTTCCAGAATCTGGGACACTTCCATGCATTGTCTTTCAATGCTGTTTTGTACTTCACGCTCGGTGCGCAATTCGTCCCAGAGAGTGTCAGTTTTGTTCAGCACCACAATCACCCCCAGCTTCTGCTTTATGCCTGGCTGGCGTACCAGCTGCGTCCACATGTCCAGGTCAGACTGGGTAACGCCGGTATCGGCGCCCAGTACGAACAGGCGCGCTTGGGCGCTGGGTAGGATTTCATAGGTCAGCTCCGGCTCGCTACTGACGGCATTCAGCCCAGGGGTATCCAGGATGCGCAGTCCCTGTGCAAGAAGAGGGTGGCGGTAGTTGAGATGAGCCAGGCGCCATGCGGGGATGGATACCATCCGCTCGAGGTCGTCCGCTGTTTGATTGATGTCCGCAAGCCCCATTTGTTCGGCAATATCCCGGGGCACCATCTTGCTTTCCTTGATTTTCAGCAGCTTGTTGTAGAGATCCTCGCTATCCTCAATGTTCAGGGGAATGTGTTCCCAGCGTTCGGGTTGGGTTTGCAGGTCGGTCAGGCTGATTTCATCCAGACGGGTTTCGATGGGAAGAAGGCGGAGATAGGGCTCTTCGTAATCGTCCTGGAAAATCTCGGTAGGGCACATGGTGGTGCGACCGGCATCGGTTGGCAGCAGGCGGAAGTTGTGGTCGCCAAAGAACAGGGAATTGATGAGCTCTGTCTTGCCTCGGGAAAACTCACCGACTACAGCAACGGTAATGTGATCTTGCCGCAGGGTGATGTCTGCGTGTTGCAGCGCCTTTTGTGCCTGGGAGGTAAACAGCCCCTGCTGCTTGAGCCATGCTTCCAGTTGCTCCATGGTGTGCAGCTGGCGCATTTTCCAGCGGCCGAATCCCTGAAGTTGGCTCTGTAGTTTACCTGTCCCCATGCGTTATTTCCCCTCCGTTTGTCGCAGACTTGCAAATATACTCCCATGGCAGTGCAATAATCAACTATATCAGGCGGATATTGGCGTGTGCAGTAGCGGAAATATGCGACCCATACAATGATTTTGTGCCTGGCTTCCTGATTTCAGGCAGCAATGCACCGATATTGGTAAAATGCGCGTTTTCACCAGGGGCGGCAAGGTGTGTTCCCCGGTATATATGGCTCTGAACCCACGGCTTCAGATATGGTTTTGTATTTGGTCGGTAATTATGGGGTCTCTGATTAAGTCGTCATCCCAGCGAAGGCCGAAATCCACCAGAGGTATCAAGACATTGGATCCCGGCTTGCGCTGGTATGACGGCTTTACCTGCGCTGGGATGACGACTTGGCCAGAGGTTCCTTGGATTGTTTTTTACTGGGAAGAATATTGTGTTTAAAAAAGGACTGATCAGGGAGTACTCGCCCGTTATATCGTTTGGTGCGCGCATACTGGATCTGTGTATTGTCATAGGCGCCGGGCTGCTGGCCTATTACATCCGCTTTGGGCACCTTCGCATATACGATTACTATGAACTGGCGCTGGTCGTTGGCGCCCTGCTTTCGGCCATTATTCTGCCGTTGTTCAAACTCTATCACTCCTGGCGCGGCAAGGAACTTTGGCGGCAGATCTGGAAGACCACTCTTGCCTGGGCTACGGTGGCACTCATATTGGTGCTGCTGGCTTTTGGTTTCAAAAGTGGCGCCTTGTATTCGCGTTACTGGGCGGTTATCTGGGTGCTTTTGGCATGGACGGGGCTGGTGCTGGTGCGGGTAGGGGTTCGCTTGCTGTTCAATTTCATGCGCAAGCGTGGCTGGAATCATCGCCATATCTACATCATGGGGGCGGGTGAGCTTGGCAGGAATGTCGCCCGGCAACTCAGTGACGCCCCCTGGGTTGGGTATGACCTGGTGGCTTTTTGGGATGATAATCCAAAGTTGCAGGGCAAGCTGGTTGAGTCCGTGCCAGTGATTTCCTGTGAAGAGGGGTGCAAACGACTGGAGGCAGAGAAAAAACATATCGACGAAATATGGCTGGCGTTGCCCTTGCGGGCGGAAGAACGCATGCGCGAGGTGTTGCAAATGCTTCGCCACAGTACGGTAAATGTTCGTCTGGTGCCGGATATTTTCGGATTTCACCTGCTGAATCATTCGGTTACAGAGGTTGCCGGGGTTCCGGTGCTGGATCTGCGCTCCTCGCCCATGCAGGGAGTAAACCGTGTATTGAAAGCTGTGGAGGATCGGGTTCTGGCGGCGTTGATCCTGGTGTTGGTTAGTCCCTTGATGGTTTTGATTGCGGTGGGGGTGAAGTTTAGTTCACCCGGCCC
>JAJRUY010000100.1 GCA_024277555.1 Gammaproteobacteria bacterium
ATCTTGTTGCCCAGAGACGATATTTCTTCACTCATCAATAGCTTGGGCTATTGATTCGATCAGAAATTCGCCTCTGAACAACAATCCCGGCACAATCATCGGACTTCCAGGTGAAACATCCGGGCTAGGGTGCCTCGAAAAATCGTCATTCCGGCGGAAGCCGGAATCCATAACTTGCTGATTTATATAGACCCCTGCTTTCGCCGGGGTGACAAAAAACGAATTATTCGAGGTTCCCTCTACTTGTAATTCGGGTCTACCCAGCATCTGGGCAAGGCTTCATCCGATGGAAATACCAGCTCTGTCTTGAAAAAGCTTTTGGGCTCTCCCATTTCTTCACCTGCGTGATAACGTCCCGGTATGCTGTTCCGGAATGGGTCGATCAGGTCGGAAACGCCCAATACTTCAACCAAATCACCACTTTTTTTCTCTTTGAGAAACATTGTCATTCTCCTGTTTTCATTTTGGCTTCGTATCAAGTATGGTTGGTTTTTCCCGATTTTCAACAACTGAAGCGAACAGAATGTTGTTGCTGCCTTTCTCCAGAATAACCGGCACGATCCGGTTTTCAAGAAACTGCCCGGAAGGAAATTGCACCCGCAGATAATTGGGAGTATATCCAGACCACAGCCGCTGCCCGCTCTCTGATGCAGGATTGCCACCTTCCACCAGTATCTCCACGGTTTTCCCCAGCTGTTGTTGAATGATGGTGGTTCTGGTCTTTTCTGCCAGCTGATGCAGTTGCTCACTGCGCTGGCGCTTGGTTTCCCGGGGCACCGGGTTGCCCAGGCTGGCGGCCCTGGTGCCGCTGCGGGGAGAGAATGCAAAAATATGTACATGGCCAAACGCCGCCTGTTCCACGAAAACCAGGGTTTGCCGCCATTCGTCTTCCGTTTCACCAGGAAAGCCGACGATGATATCCGTGGTGACATTGAAATCCGTGACCTGTTGCCTGGCGCTCTCTACCAGGGACAGAAATTCCTCCGTCCGGCAGCGCCGGGACATGCGCCGCAGCACGGAATTTGCGCCGCTTTGCATGGGCAGGTGCAAATGAGGCATCAGCCTGGGGTTTTCAAACAGATGCCAGAAATCTTCCGGCAGATCCCAGGGCTCCAGTGAACCCAGGCGGATGCGCGGCATATCCGTGTGCTTCAATACTTCTTCGACCAGGGTTTTCAGACTGGAATTGCTGTCGCTGCCATAGCCTCCCAGATGTACGCCAGCCAGCACCACCTCCTGTATGCCTTGTTGGTATTGCTGGCGTATCTCGTGGAGAATGTCAGGCAGGGGCTTGCTGCGTTCCTCTCCCCGCGCCAGGGTGACGATGCAATAGCTGCAACGATAGCGGCAACCGTCCTGAACCTTGATGAAAGCCCGCTGGCGGTTGTTGCCGAGCAGGCTGTAGGCATCGGCCTGCATGGCAGCTGCCGGCATGGTGGGCAGTTGCAGCTCTTCCACCACAATGTCCACCAGGCGTTCCTTTTCGGTATTGTGAATGAGCAAATCCACGCCAAGATCAGCCGCCTGCTCCGGGTTCAGGGAGGCATAGCAGCCGCTGATGATGAGCTTGGCGACCGGGTTGTCCCGTTGGGCGCGGCGCAGCAGCTTGCGTGACTTGCGCACCGCCTCTTCCGTTACCGCGCAGGTATTGATAACCAGCAGATCGGCATCGTCGGGATTTGGGGTAGGGTTGATGCCCATGGCCTGAAAACCCCGTGCCCAGGATTCCAGTTCCGCCTCGTTGAGTCTGCAGCCCAGGGTTTTGAGATGAACGCGCATAGCAAAAATATGATAGTTTCGGAAATTGATTTTATCTGTTCAGTAAGTGGAACACATGGAAAATCTTCAGGCCTTCTGGAGCCAGTACACGCAGGAAATCCTGCTCGCCAGCCTGGGGCTGGCGCTGATTCTGCTGATTGCTGTCTTGTGGGTAATGGTTTCACAGAAAAAACAGATGCGCAGCCTCTATCTGGATTCCGAGCAATACGCCCTGGGTCTGCTCAACGCCCTGGACAAGCAGCGCCGGGAAATCGCCGATGACATCATCCGCGGGCAAGTGCTGACCCAGGAAGGCATGCACAGAAATATTGCCGAACTGCAGGAAACCCTGGGGCGGCGTCAAGGTGTTTTGCAACGGCAATTGTTGCTGGATGCCGGCTCGATGAAGGAATCGATGCTGCAACGCTTCGAGCAATTGCAGGGCGCCGTGGTGGAGCACCTTGGCGAAGGGCGCATGACCCAGCAGAAGGAACAGGCAGAACTGCGGGCTGCCGTCGGCAATGCCCTGGCGGCTCAGCGCGAAAGCTTCGAGCAGCGCCAGACCGAAGCGCTGAAGAGTCAGCAACAGGCATTGCAGGAAGGGATGTCACACCTGGCGCAGCAACTGCGCGATTCCCAGAACCAGTCCGCAAAAGAACTGAACAAACGGGTGGAAAGCCTGACCCGCACCACCGAAGAGAAGCTGCGCCAGATCAGCGGCGAAGTTGAAAAACGACTGACGGAGGGTTTCGAAAAAACTACCGAGACCTTCACCAAGGTACTGGAACACCTGTCCCGTATCGACGAAGCGCAGAAAAAGATCACCGAGCTTTCCGGCAACGTGGTCAGCCTGCAGGAAGTGCTCACCGACAAGCGTTCACGCGGTGCCTTCGGTGAAGTGCAGCTCGAATCCCTGGTGCGCAACGTCATGCCCGAAGGCAGCTTCTCCATGCAGCAGACCCTGAGCAACGGCACCCGCGTGGATTGCTTGCTCACCCTGCCGGAACCTACCGGCAATGTCGCTATCGACGCGAAATTCCCCCTGGAAAGCTATCAGCGCATGATGGACAGCGATGCCGCCGAAAACGAGCGCCAGCAGGCGCGCCGCCAGTTCCGCCAGGACATCAAGAAACACATCCAGGACATCGCGGACAAATACCTGATTCCCGGAGAAACCGCAGATGGCGCAGTGCTGTTCCTCCCCGCCGAATCATTGTTCGCAGAGATCCACGCCCACTTCCCCGAACTGGTGGAAGAATCCCAGCGGCGCCGGGTGTGGCTGGTTTCCCCCACCACCCTGATGGCGGTGCTCACCACCGCCAGGGCAGTGATCAAGGACGTGGCCACCCGCAAGCAGGTGCACATCATCCAGGAGCACCTGCGCTACCTGTCGAAAGACTTTGGCCGTTTCCAGCAGCGCATGGACAAACTCGCCGGGCATATCCGCATGGCCCATTAAGACGTCAAACAGGTCAACACCTCAGCGCAAAAAATCAGCAGCCGTTTCGTGAAGATCGAAAAGGTGGAGCTGGATGAGTTGGAAGATGAAAAGCCCATGTTGCCGGAATGAGCATAGTTGTGGTCAACGCCTACTCCTTTGTAGAAAGTCGGCAGCTTGTGAGATATATTGAATTGTATAAAAATAGCAACCTGTCATTCCCGCGAAGGCGGGAATCCAGAACTACGGAGTGATGAACCCGGTGTTTGTCATCGAATTGTAGTTAGGCTTATCCAAGATTTAATGTCACAGGAATAACATGTAATGTACATCAAAGCAGGAAATGAATTTGGTGATGGCGATCTTGAATTTGTACGAGAGTTTTAGCGAGTTCTGGCGAGTTCTGAGAGTTCTGAGAGTTCTGGGGACACTGAGTTCTGAGTTCCTGAGTTCTGGGGACACAATACTTTGAGTTCTGGGCACTGAGTTCTGGGGACACAATACTTAATTGATACTACACTTTAATTCGCGCCAAGGTTGGCAAGAGTCGTATTATCAGGTTATCCGTATCACATCACGCAGTGTGGCAATCGCCGCCAGGATGTGTTTTTTGTGGAAGAGAGCG
>JAJRUY010000101.1 GCA_024277555.1 Gammaproteobacteria bacterium
AAAATGATGTTGAAAATGTTGAAGGGATTCATTCCGGGTTTGTTGTTGCTTGCCAGTGGCGGGGCGTGGGCATCAGACCCGCAACCGGTAGAGCTGATTCGCTCCACCGCAGACTATGTACTGGAACAGGTGCGCGCCCGCAAGGCGGAGCTTGAAAAAGACAGCCGTGGCATTTATGCACTGGTGCATAAAAAAGTGTTGCCGCATTTTGATTTCCGCCTCATGAGTCGCGGCGCCCTGGGAAGATACTGGCGCCAGGCCACAGAGGAACAAAAAGAGAAGCTGGCTCGCCAGTTCCAGGAGCTGCTGGTGCGAACCTATGCTACCACCCTGCTTAACTATTCGGATCAGAAGGTCGAATACCTGCCCTATCGCGGCAAGCCGGGAGACAAGCGGGTAACTGTTTCCACCCGCGTTCATGACGGTGGCGCTCCCCCGGTGCCCATCAACTACCGGCTGTACCGGCAGGACAATGGTGACTGGAAGATCTACGATGTGGTGGTGGATGGCGTGAGCCTGGTATCCAACTATCGGAGCAATTTTGCCGCCGAGATAAAAAAAGGTGGCATTGATGGCCTGATCAATACCCTGGAAGCGCACAACCGCAAGTTGCGGGGTGCGTGATTCCATGTCCCGGTGGCAACTGAGCGGGGTGTTGAACCTGTCCACTGTGCCGGATTTGTGGCGGGAAATGGCAACGCAGATTCGCAGCAACAAGCAATTGGTGGTTTCCCTGGCAGGAGTGGAAAGCACCAGTAGCGCGGCCCTGGCCTTGCTGCTGCAGGGACTGGAAGAGGCGCAGAAGAGTGGCTGCGAGCTGCATTATGAGCACATCCCGCAAGATTTGCAGGCACTGGCAAAGGTCAGCAATGTGCTGGAAATACTGGAAGCATAGCGCTGGTGGGGAAAGTTTATTATCATGCCCAGTTCTTTCGCGTATAACCAGGCCATGATGAATGGATAAGCTTGTAATTACCGGCGGCGCGCCTCTGGAAGGCGAAGTGCGGATCTCCGGCGCCAAGAATGCGGCATTGCCGATTCTGGCTTCAGCGCTGCTAAGTGACGGCATTGTGCGCCTGGGCAATGTGCCGCATCTGCAGGACGTGACCACCACCATCGGCCTGCTGGGGCGCATGGGCGTGGGCATTACCGTCGATGAGCGCATGACTATCGAGATCGACCCTTCCAGCATCAGCAGCTTTGCCGCTCCCTATGAACTGGTGAAGGTGATGCGCGCCTCCATCCTGGTGCTCGGCCCGCTGCTGGCGCGCTTCGGTCAGGCGGATGTTTCTCTTCCCGGTGGTTGCGCCATCGGCTCACGGCCGGTGAATCTGCACCTTGATGGCCTGCGAGCCATGGGCGCGGATATCTATGTGGACGGCGGCTATATCAAGGCTCGCGCCAAGCGCTTGCAGGGTGCGCGTCTGGTGATGGATGTGGTGACGGTCACCGGCACCGAAAACCTGATGATGGCGGCCACCCTGGCGGAAGGAAAAACCCTGATCGAAAATGCGGCAAGGGAGCCGGAAGTGGTGGATCTGGCCAGATGCCTGGTCAGCATGGGAGCCAACATCGAAGGCGCCGGAACGGACACCATTACCATCCGGGGCGTGGAAAGCCTGGGTGGAACCTCGTACTCGGTGATGCCGGATCGTATCGAGACAGGAACCTTTCTGGTGGCCGGCGCCATCAGCCATGGCCGCGTCACGGTGCGGGACACGGACCCAAACCTGCTGGATGCGGTGCTGGCCAAGCTGCGCGAAGCTGGCGCAAAGCTGAAAATCGGCAAGGACTGGATCGAACTGGACATGCAGGGCAAGCGCCCTCGCGCCGTGGATATCCATACCGCGCCCTATCCGGCCTTTCCCACAGACATGCAGGCGCAGTTCACGGCGCTGAATGCTGTGGCCGAGGGCGTGGGCACCATTACCGAAAACGTGTTCGAAAACCGCTTCATGCATGTGCAGGAAATGCAGCGCATGGGGGCGAATATCAAACTCGAAGGCAACACCGCCATCGTTGCCGGAATCGAAAAGCTTGCGGGTGCGCCGGTGATGGCGACGGACTTGCGGGCATCGGCCAGCCTGGTGCTGGCTGGACTGGTAGCCAAAGGCGAGACCGTGGTGGATCGTATTTACCATATCGACCGGGGCTATCAGAATATCGAAGAAAAACTGGCGGGCCTGGGAGGAAAGATCCGGCGAATCCCGGACTGAGAGCAGAACCGATGGAATTCAAATCACCCATAACCATTGCCCTGCCCAAGGGGCGCATTCTCAAGGATACCTTGCCGTTACTGACAAAGGTCGGTATCGAACTGCGGGATGACCCGGACACCAGCCGCAAGCTGATCCTGGACACCAATATCGATGCAGTGAAGGTGGTGCTGATTCGCGCCACCGATGTGCCTACCTATGTGCAATGGGGCGCCGCGGATCTGGGCGTTACCGGCAAGGATACCCTGGTGGAGCATGGCGGCGAAGGGCTGTACGAGCCCCTGGATCTGCAGATCGCCAAATGCCGGCTGATGG
>JAJRUY010000102.1 GCA_024277555.1 Gammaproteobacteria bacterium
ACCTGGAAGTCCGATGATTGTGCCGAGATTGTTGTTCAGAGGCGAATTTCTGATCGAATCAATAGCCCAAGCTATTGATGAGTGAAGAAATATCGTCTCTGGGCAACAAGATCGGTGCAAGGGCGGATTTAACAAACACCCGGTAACATATTGCACTTTGCTAATATGGATGCAATGGTTAATAAAAACAGCATCTTATATTGTTATTTCAGTGTCCAGGTGAAATATCCGGGTTAGCCATTCATTCAAATCGATCAACTGGCAGCGGCGGCTGCAAAATGGCCGCCATGGGGAAGCCTGCTCCCATTTTACCGGTTGACCACAGGTAGGGCAGGGGACGGTCACCGGCGTTTTCTGTGGTGATTCAGATTGCACAGGTCTTCAATGCAAAAGGGATGTCTTGTTCGGTTTGCTGTGGATGATCCCACTGGCTGCTTTCCAGAAAGCGAATGCAGAAGCGGTGCTTGCTGCCGCTGATCTCTGCATACAGCAGGAATTCTGCCTCTATCTTTACCTGGATCAACTGCATTCCCCGTTTGGAATCCAGGTTCTGTTGATAGAGTCCCCTGGTTGCTGTCTGCTCCTGGTAGACACTGCTGCCGCGCAGCAGCCCCAACAGTAATTCAGCCGTTTCCTGCACCGTGCTGATTTCATGCCGCCAGCTGTCGAGCTGCATGACTCTTTCCGTATGTGGCAGGTTGAGCCAGTAGTGAAACTGGGGCAGGTCGAACTCGTAGCTGCCGCCGGGAATCGGTGCGCGTTGTGAAATGCTGTTGAGAAAATCATTCTTGCGCAGCGATCCGCCGAGCTGTCCGCCAGTACCGTACAGGCGTTCGATCATGTGTGCGATGTCGTCCAGCACCTGTTGCAGGCGAACCTGGTCTACCTTGGGGTTGGTGCTGATGGAAGCCAGGGACTTCTGTTGTTGGTCCAGTTGTTTGATCAGGTCTTTCTTGATGTCGGTGCGGGCGAGAATGCTGTTGATATCCAGCAATGCCTGCAAGGCGGCGCGGCTTTGCCACTGGCTGCTGCCAGCGAGGTGATACTCGAACTGCTCGAACAAATGGGAGACTCGCAGCAGGGTTCGCGTCCGTTCGTTTAATGGGTGTTCAAAAAGAATCGGGTTTTGCAAAGCAGGCATCCGGCCAATGGCAATGATGTTGATATTGTCCTCCAGATGGAGGAGAGGTTCAATCCGTATGGTTGGCCAGGGCCAGGTATTGTCTGTGCAGTTCTTCAACCCGCCTGTGCAGTGCCTGCAAATCGCCGTCGTTTTGAATCATATCGTCGGCAATCTCCCGGCGGGCTTTTCTGGGAGCCTGGGCGGCAAGGATCTTTTTTACCTGTTCCTCGCTGGAGTTGTCTCTTTGACATACGCGCCGAATTTGCAGGCTTTCCGGGACGTCAACCAAAAGAACCCGGTCTACCATGGCGCCCAGATTGTTTTCCACCAGTAAAGGGACAACCAATATGGCGTAGGGTTCCTTTTCGATTCGGGACAGACGGTGCTGAACCTCCTTCTGAATAGCGGGATGAAGAATGCTTTCGAGGGTTTTTCTGGCAGCATCATCGGTAAAAACATGCTCCCGCAGCAACTTTCGGTTCAGGCTGCCATCTGCCTGGATGAACTGACTGCCGAGTTGCCTGTGAATGTCTGTGAGTGCGGGTGTTCCCGGGGCAACCAGCTCCCGGCTGATCTGGTCGGTATCGATAACCGGCACGCCAAGACGTGCGAAATGATCGCTGACCATGGTCTTGCCGCTGCCGATGCCGCCTGTCAGGCCGATTTTGAGCATGGTTCAGAGTAGAAAACTAGCCGATACCGGCAAATTGCAGATAGCTTTGGTTGATTTCATCTCCCCAGAGCATGGCGATCCACCCGGCTGCCGCCAGATAGGGACCAAAGGGAATGGGTACGGCCTTGTCTCTGCCCAGAAACAAGATCATGCCCAGGCCGGCGATTGCGCCAACCACGGCAGATAGCAGCAGGATCTGGGGCAGCAACTGCCAGCCCAGCCACGCGCCGAACAGGGCGAACAGCTTGAAGTCCCCATAGCCCATGCCTTCCTTGCCGGTGACCAAAAGGAACAGATGGAAGATAAACCATAGTGATAGATAACCCGCCACAGCACCGTAAACAGCAGACTCGATATCGGTGAACCAGCCATTCAGGTTCAACATCAACCCCAACCAGATCAATGGCAGTATCAGCGCATCCGGCAACAGTTGCAGCTTGATGTCAATGACGCTCATGGTGATCAGCGCCCAGGTCAGTACCAATGCCGCCAAAGCCTGCCAGGTGAAGCCAAAATGCCAGGCGACGGCTACAGAAAGGATTGCCGTGAGCAGCTCAACCACAGGGTACTGAATGGAGAGGCGAACACTGCAGCAAGTGCATTTTCCTTTCTGCAGCAACCAGCTGATGACGGGAATGTTTTCCCATGCCTTTATGCGGTGGCCGCAGGAAAGGCAGGTTGAAGGTGGGGTGATCAGATAGGCCAGGCCAAACCACTTGTTTGGCTGGTATTCCGATTCTGCTCCTGCCAGCTCATCGCAGGCGTCTTTCAGCTCCCGCTCCATGCGTTTGGGGAGGCGGTAGATGACGACATTGAGAAAGCTTCCGACGGTGAGGCCGAGAATAAATGTTAATGGGTAGAAAATGATTGGCTGAGAAAATACCTCTTGCATCAGATGGCTGCACCGAGCTTGAATATGGGCAGATACATGGCGACAACCAGGCCGCCCACCAAAGTGCCCAGAACCACCATGATCAGTGGTTCCATGAGGCTGCTGAGAGAATCCACCGCATTGTCTACTTCTTCTTCATAAAAGTCAGCTACCTTGCTGAGCATGTCATCCAAAGCCCCGGACTCCTCGCCAATGGCAACCATTTGCCTCACCATGTGAGGAAACAATGGCTGTTGTTCCATGGCCAGGCGTAGCGACTGGCCGGTTGCGATATCTTCGCGCATTTCCTTTACTGCGTTACCATAAACAATGCTGCCGGTTGCTCCAGAAACTGACTCCAGCGCCTCGACCATCGGTACTCCGGCCGCAAACATGGTGGATGTGGTGCGGGAAAAACGAGCCAGTGCAGATTTATGCATGATGGAGCCGAAAATAGGCGCTTTGAGCATGGCCCTGTCGATCAGTTCCCGAAATTTTGGCGAACGTTTCCATAAATTCGAGACGATGACTACAGTAGCGGCCATACCCAGCAATATGGCCCACCAGTAATCCTGGATAAAATAGGACATATTGAGAACCATTTGGGTGAAAGCGGGTAATTCGGCCCCAAAGCTTTCAAACAGTTCCGCGAATATCGGCACGACAAAGATCAACAAAATGGCCGTAACAACAATGCCTACGACAACAACAGATGCGGGATAGACCAGTGCCTTCTTGATCTTTTTCTTCATCGACTCTGTTTTTTCCTTGTAGGTCGCGATGCGATTCAACAATGTTTCCAGAACACCAGCCTGCTCACCTGCTTCCACCAGATTGCAAAACAGGTCATCGAAATAAAGCGGATGCTTGCGCAGTGCATTGGTCAGCGATGTGCCTCCCTCGATATCGGTCTTGATGGCAAGAATCAGCTCTTGCATGGAAGCATTGTTGTGCCCTTTTCCCACGATATCCAGTGCCTGCACCAAAGGTACGCCTGCTTTCATCATGGTAGCCAACTGACGGGAAAAAACGGCAATGTCACCGGATGTGATCTTGGGCTTGCCGAAAGAAAGGGTAATCTGCTTTTGAACCTTGATCGGGGTTACGCCCTGCTTGCGCAAATCTGCCCTGACGATCGCGTCATTGGCAGCCCGGAGTTTCCCCTTGATTTTCTTTCCCCGCCGGTCTGTGCCTGTCCAGGCGTAATCGTAAGATTTTTCCGCCTTTGGTTTTCTCGCCGCTTTGGTTGCCATGCTCAATTAGTCCTTGGTGATTCGGTTGACTTCTTCCAGACTGGTCAGGCCATTCTTCACTTTCAACAGGCCAGCAGTTCTCAAATCATAATAATAGCCTTCTTTCAAGGCCTGTTCCTTGAGCTGTATAGCATTTCCTTCTTCCAGAATGATCCGGGCGATGCCTTCAGAAACCGGCATAACTTCGAAAATGCCTACCCGTCCCTTGTAACCTTTGTTGCATTTGTCACAGCCAACTGCCTTGTAGATTGTCAGGCCTGCGGCCACATCGGCTTCTGCAAATCCTTCCTCCAGCAATGCGGTACGGGGCAATTCCTCTGGTTCCTTGCAGTGCTCGCAAAGACGCCGACCAAGACGCTGAGCCATGATCAGGTTTACCGAAGAGGCGATATTGTATGGAGGAATGCCCATGTTGGCGAGGCGGGTCAGGGTCTGTGGCGCATCGTTGGTATGCAGGGTGGAGAGCACCATATGCCCCGTTTGCGCAGCCTTTACAGCTATCTCACCGGTTTCCAGGTCCCGTATCTCTCCCACCATGATGATATCCGGATCCTGACGCAGGAAGGCGCGCAGGGCATCAGCAAAATACAGACCGCTGGCGGTATTGATATTGACCTGGTTGATGCCTTCCACCTGGATTTCCACCGGGTCTTCTGCGGTGGAAATATTGATTTCCGGATCATTCAGAATATTCAGGGCAGTGTACAGGGTTACGGTTTTACCGCTACCGGTAGGCCCGGTAACCAGAATCATTCCATACGGATTTTTTATTGCTTCCATGAACAGGTTTTTCTGGTCTTCCTCAAATCCCAGGGCATCAACACCGATGGTTGCAGCAGTAGCATCGAGTATACGCAAAACAACCTTTTCCCCGTACAAAGTGGGGCAGGTGTTTACCCGAAAATCAATGGAGCGGTGCTTGGATACCT
>JAJRUY010000103.1 GCA_024277555.1 Gammaproteobacteria bacterium
CCTTGCGCAAAGCAGCGGGAATCACCACCCTGCCCTGGGCGCCGACCTGGACTTCGTTAGGGTTGACTGGCATTTCAATTCTCCTGTGCCACTAACGAAACATTGTGGCACAAGATGGATGAGCATGCCAAATTTCACCGGAAACAACAGCACGGTCAACGGCTGCCGTAAAAGTCTATTTCTTGCGCTGTGGCGGCAGGTCGGTACAGCTGCCCTCGGCCACTTCCGCTGCCATGCCTATGCTTTCGTTCAGAGTGGGATGGGGGTGGATGGTCAGACCTATATCCTCGGCATCGGCGCCCATCTCCAGGGCCAGCACCGTCTCACCAATGAGCTCACCAGCATTCACACCCACAATGCCAGCACCCAGGATGCGCTTGTTGTCCGGATCGAAGAGCAGTTTGGTCATGCCTTCTTCCCGGCCCACGCCAATGGCGCGGCCGGACGCCGCCCAGGGGAACACGGCTTTTTCGTAGGCGATGCCTTTTTCCTTTGCTTCGGTTTCGGTAAGGCCCATCCAGGCCACTTCCGGGTCGGTGTAGGCCACGGAGGGGATGGTCAGGGGATCGAACAATGAGGGCTGACCGGCAATCACTTCGGCGGCCACCTTTGCCTCGTGGGTGGCTTTGTGCGCCAGCATGGGATTACCCACCACATCACCAATGGCGAAGATGTGGGGCACATTGGTGCGCATGTGCTGATCCACGGATATGAAACCACGCTGATCCACTTCCACGCCCGCTGTTTCTGCATTGATGAGATGCCCGTTGGGACGCCGACCCACGGCCACCAGCACCTTGTCGTAAGTTGCTGGCTCAGGCGCGTTGGCCGCTCCCGGCTTCCTGTCTCCCTCGACACTTGTCCTTCCCTGGATATCGTCTCCGGCAAAGCTGACTTTCAAGCCGCTTTTGAGGGGTTTCACCGCTTCCACGCTGGTTTTGAGCAGAATGCGGTTGACCTTCTTTTCCAGGCGTTTTTGCAGCGGTCTGACCAGATCCTGGTCGCAGCCGGGAATCAGGCTGTCCTGCAGCTCTACGATGTCGATACTGCTCCCCAGGCCGCTGTACACGGTGGCCATTTCCAGGCCGATAATGCCGCCACCAATAATAAGCATCTTCTTCGGGATGCTGTCCAGAGCCAATGCGCCGGTAGAATCAATGAGCCGGGGATCGTCGTTGGGAAAGCCGGGTATCTGTACCGCAGATGAACCGCAGGCGATAATACAAAAATCAAATTCGATCAGCGTTTGCTGGCCATCAGCTTCCACCACCAGGGTTTTCGGACTCTGGAACTGCCCCAGGCCATGCACCACCTGCACCTTGCGCATTTTCGCCATGCCTTTGAGGCCGGTAGTAAGTTTCTTCACCACCTTGTTCTTGCCCGCACGCAGTTTGTCCAGATCAATTTTCGGCTTGCCGAAGCTCACGCCCATGTGCGACAGCTCTGCCGCCTCATTGAGTACATCCACCGTATGCAGCAAAGCCTTGGAGGGAATGCAGCCCACATTCAGGCATACACCACCCAGGTCAGCATAGCGCTCGACCATGACGACGCTCATGCCCAGGTCGGCAGCACGAAAGGCCGCAGTGTAACCACCGGGACCTGCCCCCAGCACCAACACCTGGGTGCGGATATCCGCTACGCCATCTGTAGCCGTGGCGGGGACAGATGCAGCATGTTTCACCGGCGGCTGTTTCTCGATTACAGATTCTCCTGCCGGGGGCTTTTGCACGGGAGCAAGCTCTACAGCTTCCAGCAGCAGCAACACACTGCCTTCGGAGATCTTGTCGCCAACCCTGACCTTGACTTCCTTTACCGTGCCGGTTTCGGGGCAGGGAATCTCCATGGAAGCCTTGTCGCTCTCCAGGGTGATGATGGAGTCTTCCTTCTCGATCCTGTCACCCGGGCTGACCAGCACCTCGATGACTTCCACTTCGGTAAAATCGCCGATGTCGGGGAGAGTTACTTCAACTGTGTCGCTCATTCCATTTAACCTGTGGTTAGTCTGAAAAATAGGGGCGGCTCAAAGCACCAGGCGTCGAATATCCGACAGCAGCGCACCGAGCCAAGTCGTAAAGCGTACGCCTTCTGCACCATCGATGACACGATGATCATAGGACAGGCTGTAGGGCATGACCAGCCGGGGCTTAAATTTTTTGCCATTCCACACTGGCTTCATGGCGGCCCGGGACACTCCCAGTATGGCAACTTCAGGTGCATTTACAATGGGCGTAAACTGGGTGCCGCCGATGCCCCCCAGGCTGGAAATGGTGAAGCAACCGCCCTGCATATCTCCAGGAGCAAGCTTGCCTTCCCGCGCCCTGGCGCTGATTTCCATCAGCTCCCTGGCCAGATCGTACACGCCTTTCTGATCCACATTACGGATCACCGGCACCACCAGTCCGTTGGGGGTATCCACAGCCACGCCAATGTGGATGTATTTCTTCAGGATCAGCTTGTTGCCATCCGCTGACAGCGAGGCATTCACATTGGGAAATTTCCGCAACGCGGCTTCACAGGCTTTCATCAGAAAAGGCATGAAGGTCAGGCGCACATCTTTTTTCAGCGCTTCCTCTTTTTGCGCCTTGCGGAATGCCTCCAGCTCGGTGATGTCCGCTTCGTCGAACTGGGTGACATGGGGAACAGTAATCCAGCTGCGATGCAGATGCGTACCGCTGATTTTCTTGATGCGATTGAGTTCGACCTCTTCCGTCTCCCCGAACTTGCTGAAATCCACGGCTGGCATGACGGGCATGACCATGGCTCCACCGGATGCCGGTACCCCACCACCAGACAGTGCTTCCTTTATAAAGGACTGCACATCATCCCGGGTAATGCGTCCTTTTGGCCCGGTACCTGATACCCGCGCCAGATCCACGCCCAGTTCCCGGGCGAAGCGCCGCACAGCGGGGCTGGCATGGGCTTTGCGATTGGGCATGTCCGCCCGGGTGGGGGCGATGGGCAAAGGCTTGGCCTTTTTTTCACCCGGCGCAGGGGGCGGTGGCGTGGGATGGGTTTCCGCCGGTTTTGGTGGCGCAACTGCTGTGGTTTCTTCGGCAACAGCACTCTCTTCAACAACGGCCAGCAAATCACCCTGGTTGATGGTGTCTCCCACCCGCACCTTGACTTCTTTCACCACACCTGCGGCGGGAGACGGGATCTCCATGGAGGCCTTGTCACTTTCCAGCGTAATCAGTGAGTCATCTATTGCAATGTTGTCACCAGCCGACACCAGCACCTCAATTACCTCCACATCCTTGAAGTCGCCAATGTCCGGAAGCGTAATATCAATCATGTTCGCCATCTTGGACTCTCCTCAGACCTTGGTCGGGTTCGGTTTTTCCGGGTTGATTTTGTATGCCTTGATGGCCTGCGCCACCAGATCGGCATCCACCGCGCCCTCGTCCGCCAGGGATTTCAATGCCGCCACCACCACATGGTAGCGGTTTACCTCAAAGAACTCCCGCAACCTGCGCCGCAGATCGGAACGCCCGAAGCCATCTGTGCCCAGGGTGAGATAGCTGCGCTTTCCCAGATAGGGCCGGATCTGATCCGCGAACATGCGCACATAATCCGTGGAGGCCACTACCGGCCCGGATGTTTCCTCCAGCTGGGAGAGCACAAACGGCTTGCGCAGTTTTTCCATGGGGTGCAGGCGGTTCCAGCGCTCACAATCCATGCCGTCACGCGCCAGTTCGGTGAAGCTGGTGACGCTCCACACATCCGCCGCCACATTCCAGTCTTTTTCCAGCAACTGAGCCGCAGCAATCACTTCCCGCAAGATGGTGCCGGAACCGAGAAGCTGCACCCGCTTTTTCTTGCGCGATCCGGGCTTGAATAAATACATGCCCTTGATGATGCTCTGCTCCACACCCTCGGGCATGGGCGGATGCACATAGTTCTCGTTCATGATGGTGACATAATAGAAGATGTTCTCCTGCTCCTGATACATGCGCCGCATGCCGTCCTGGAGAATCACCGTCAACTCATAGGCGAAAGTCGGATCATAGGAACGGCAGTTGGGAATGCCCGCCGACGCCAGGTGGCTGTGACCGTCCTGGGGCTGCAGACCTTCGCCAGACAGGGTGGTGCGCCCGGCGGTGCCGCCCATGAGGAAGCCCCGGGCCTGCATGTCACCGGCGGCCCAGGCCAGATCGCCCACCCGCTGGAAACCGAACATGGAGTAGTACACATAGAAAGGGATCATGGGTACGTTGTGATTGGAGTAGGAAGTCGCAGCGGCAATCCAGGAGGACATGGCGCCGGCCTCGTTGATGCCTTCCTGGAGGATCTGCCCCTTCACGTCCTCGCGGTAGTACATGACCTGATCCGCATCCATGGGGGTGTAGAGCTGTCCCACATGAGAATAGATGCCCAGCTGACGGAACATGCCTTCCATGCCGAAGGTGCGCGCCTCATCCGGCACGATGGGCACCACATGCTTGCCCACTTTCTTATCCCGCAACAGGCTGGTGAGGAAACGCACATAGGCCATGGTGGTGGACATTTCCCGCTCGCCACTGCCTTCGATCAAGGCCTGGAATGCTTCCAGCCCCGGGATTTCCAGTGCCGTCGATTTTGCCCGGCGAACGGGCAGGTATCCACCCAGTTCCTGACGGCGCTGATGCAGGTATTTCATTTCCTCGCTGTCGTCTGCGGGCTTGAAGTACGGTGCCGAAGCCAGCTGGTCGTCGGGAATGGGAATGTTGAAGCGGTCACGAAAATGCCGCAGGGCATCCTCGCCCATCTTCTTCTGGGAGTGGGTAATGTTCTGCCCTTCCCCGGCCTCGCCCATGCCGTATCCTTTCACGGTCTTGGCCAGAATCACCGTGGGTTGGCCGCGATGCTCCATGGCAGCCTTGTAGGCAGCATAGACCTTGATGGGGTCGTGGCCACCACGGTTCAGGCGCCAGATATCCTCGTCGCTCATGGTTGCGACCATGTCCAGCAGCTCGGGGTACTTGCCGAAGAAATGCTCACGGGTATAGGCCCCTCCCTTGGCCTTGTAGGCCTGGTAATCGCCGTCCAGCGCCTCTTCCATGCGCTTGCGCAGCAGGCCTTTCTTGTCCCTGGCCAACAAGGGATCCCAATAGCCACCCCAGACGACCTTGATCACGTTCCAGCCGGCACCACGGAACACGGCTTCCAGCTCCTGCATGATCTTGCCATTGCCACGCACCGGGCCATCCAGCCGTTGCAGATTGCAATTCACCACGAACACCAGATTGTCCAGGCGTTCTCTCGAAGCCAGTGAGATGGCACCCAGGGATTCCGGTTCGTCCATTTCCCCGTCACCCATATAGGCCCAGACCTTGCGCCCATTCACATCGGTAATCCCCCGGTCATGCATGTAGCGCATGAAGCGCGCCTGATAGATGGCCATCAGCGGCCCCAGACCCATGGAAACCGTGGGGAACTGCCAGAAATTGGGCATCAGCCATGGATGGGGATAGGAAGACAGGCCGTTTCCGCCAGATTCCTGGCGGAACAGATTCATTTGCTCCTCGCTGATACGCCCCTCCAGAAACGCCCGGGCATAGATTCCCGGTGCGGAATGGCCCTGAAAGAACACCAGATCACCTTCCTGCTCTTCGTTGCTGCCACGAAAGAAATGATTGAAGCCCACATCGAACAAGGTGGCGCTGGAGGCGAAGCTGGCGATATGCCCCCCCAATTCCGGCTCTTTGCGGTTGGCCTGCACCACCATGGCCATGGCATTCCAGCGAATGAAGGACCGAATGCGGCGTTCCATGGCGCGATTTCCGGGGAACGGCGGCTGCTTGCTGGGTGGAATGGTGTTCACATAGGCAGTCGTCGCCTTGTACGGAAGATAGGCACCAGACAGGCGCGCCTTTTCTATGAGTTGCTCCAAAAGGTAATGAGCACGCTCAACACCTTCATTCTCCAGAACGCCTTCCAGCGCTTCCAGCCATTCCAGGGTTTCCTGGGGATCTGTATCGGGTTTTTCTGCCATGGGTAATCCATCCGTATCTGTTTACGGGAGCAATAATGGCAGGCATCATAGCAGAAATCCAGGCTATTTTTTCATTTTGTTATTTATCAAGAGCTTATTGTGATATTATTTTAGTATGATGGTCTTATTTTGTACCGGACCATCCCTTTTCCATAAGTCAGGGCTGCTACATGCGACTAGATTTCCAGTCGGAAATTTCAAATAATTCCCACTAAAATCAGGCAATAAAAACCGTCATTTAGAGAAAAATATTCAATCTGGTTGTATTATTAAAAGAAGGAACCACTGAATAATTCCATTTTTGTCACTGCGGCGACAGCCGAAGTCCAGTGAATTCAGCGGTTTATGGATTCCGGCCTGCGCCGGAATGACAATTTTTCGATACCCTTAAAGATCTCGATATAAATGTCGCTAATGTATCCATGAATACGGCCCCCAGATAACAAACTGGCACAATCTCGTTATGGACAATATAAAGAATCATTCAGGCCGCAGTTTTTGGCGCCCTGAATTGACAGAAAAGCAGGCTCGGCAGGAATGGTCGCAGGCCGTGGTGCGGCTGGCCATTACCTCTATCGCCTTGGCATACATCCTTTTCACCGAAACCGGAAGAAATAGCGAAACACATATAACTGTTATTCAATTGGGAAAAGCATACCTCATATATTCCCTTGTGCTGCTCGGTAGTTTCTGGGTCTGGCCCAAACCAATGGCAAGCAGAAAACTCCTGACTTTGGTAACAGATACTGGCATCACCATGTACTGCATGCACCTGTATGGAGAAGCCAGCGCCCCATTTTTTGCCATAATTTTATGGGTCACAATTGGATACGGAATACGATTTGGGCAACGCTATTTGATCACCGGCACCATCTATTCCAGCCTTGGTTTTTTAGTACTTTGGCAGTACAGCCAATTCTGGGCAGAGCATCCTTCCATCACATTCTCCTATCTAATCGCCGTGCTGGTTATTCCGCTGTTTGCCGCTTATTTGTTACGAAAAATAGAAAAGGCAAAAAAAGAAGCCGAATCCGCCAACCTGGCAAAATCCCAGTTTCTTGCCAATATGAGCCACGAGATCCGCACCCCTCTGACCGGCATTATCGGCATGGCAGAACTGCTGCTGGAAGAGCGGTTGGACAGGAAATATCATAAACAAATAGACACCATAAACTATTCAGCCAAGAATCTGTTGCATCTGCTCAATGACACCCTCGACATCGCAAAAATCGAGGCCGGGAAACTGGAGCTGGAACCTGGAAAGCTGGATGTTTATGAGATGGTAAACAGCCTGTCCCTGATGTACCGCCCCCTGGCACAAGCCAAGCATCTCAAGTTCAGAACCAGTATTCATCACCAGATTCCCGGCAATCTGTGGGGGGACGGTTTTCGCCTGCAGCAAGTCCTGGTCAACCTGCTCAGCAACGCGGTGAAATTTACTTCCAAGGGGCAAATCACTCTCTCTGTGCGCTTGCTGCAACTGAGCGAGAATACAAGCAGATTGCGTTTCGAGGTGATGGACACGGGCATTGGCATCCCTGCCAACAAGCAGGAAAAGATTTTCGAAATATTCGAACAAGCAGACAATTCCACCACCCGCCAGTACGGTGGCAGCGGCCTGGGAATGGCCATTTCCAGACAACTGGTCGAGCTAATGGGGGGAACCCTTGGCCTAAACAGCAAGGAAGGAAAAGGCTCCACCTTCTGGTTTGAAATCGACCTGGAAGTACTTTCTGAACAACACTCGCCAGAGCAAATTCGCAGTTTCGAGGGAATTCATGCCCTCATCGTTTCTTCAAACCAGGTTTTCTCCAGCCACTACCGACAAATGCTGGAACGCTGGGGCTGTGGAGTGGAGTCTGTATCCACATCCGTGGACGCATTCTTTCAACTAAAAGCCACAGATAGTAAGTTCCAGAATTATCAACTCCTGATCGCAGATGAAAAAGGTCTGGAGTTCTCACCTGAGCAATTTGGACAAGCCAGGAAGAACAACCCGGCTCTTCAGGACGTGCCCTCTATTCTGATCTCCGCTCAGAATGATAGCGGCGCAAACAATCTGAAGTACTTTGATGTAGTACTATCCGGAAATGCAGATAGCGGCGCACTCTTTCATGCCCTGCATGAGATTCTGGACACGAATGATGCTTCCTCACCAAGCAATGGCGACACTCCGGACGTACAAGTTTCAGACAGGCACTATCGCATTCTGGTGGTGGATGACAACCAAACCGTGCAATTGGTAACCTCCACCATATTGAAGAAAGCCGGGCATGTGGTCACCCAGGAATACGATGGCGAGCGCGCTCTGGATCGTTTACTGGATGAGGAGTTTGACACAGTTGTAATCGATATGCAGATGCCGAAAATGAGCGGCCCGGAAGCCATCAGAGCCTATCGTTATTCGGAGTTCGGCACCGGCAAACACCTGCCTTTCATCGTGCTTTCGGCAAATGCCAGCAAGGAAGCACGCCAGGAATCGGAAGATGCAGGCGCAGACGCCTTTTTGGTAAAACCCATAGAAAAACACAAGCTGTTGCAACTCATTGACCAACTGGCAACAGGTTCCGGAACCAGCAGTACAAGCCTTGCAGTGGCTGAAAGCAACATCAAACCCCTGCCAATATCCACGGATGCGCCTCCAGTCCTGGACATGGAGACAGTTCAGACATTGATATCCATTGAAAGCGATGAAAGTTTCTTTTCCAGTCTGATAGAACATTTCTTTGCAGATGCCGAACAATCCATCATCAGTATGGAGCAAGGCCTGTCACGGCAAGACATGGATGCAGTGCGTGACGCCGTGCACGCACTGCAAGGGTCGGCTGGCGGTATCGGCGCCCTGGCTTTGTACGCCGAATGCGCACAGCTTTCCAAGGCAGAAAACTCCAAGCTGTACAAGCATGGAGCCAAAATGATCGAATCTGTAAAACGCCAGAAAAACAAGGTGCGCGTATTCCTTGAAGAATCAGACATTACATCTGCATCTGCCGTGTACAGGTTCCCTGACAAGTAGTGTGGCCAATCATCTGGCTCTAGCCCGCATTTCTCACCGGGCCGGAAGCCCGTTATGGAAAAGTTCGATGATTCAGTCTGTTACCAATAGTCAGACAATTGCCAACACCTTCACCCTGTCCTGTTCGGGTTTGTGCCCAATCCGGCTGCGCATTTTGCCCGATCCCTCTCAAACCATAGCCCAAGCAAATCACACAGGGCCATGACGAGATACTCAATTTGCTCCCATTTTTTTGGCTTGGGCCTTCACAAGTCGTTCCATCATTTTGAGATCACGATCAGGCAAAGCCATCGCTGAATCCACCCACAGCAATACAATGCGTTTCATCTCATCATGGGTCAGCGGAAACACCTCATCACGCATTGCCAGCACCGCATTCCTGGTCATGGCCGAACGGCCGTGCTTTCTGACAAACTGGCGCAAGGCAACTTTCGCCTCTCCGGGTTCGGCAAGCACGTCAATAACGCCCAGCTCGAAAAGTTCTTCTGATGTATAGATCCGACCTGTATTGATCATGCGCTCCACCTGGGCCGGTGCAATGCGCCGGGAGAGGAATGAATACGCCCCCATCCCTGGAAACATGTTGAATACGACTTCCGGAAATCCAATTCTTACACCTTTCTCGGCAATGATGACATCACAGGACAATGCCGCCTCGAAGGCTGCTCCCAGGGCATCACCTTCAATCAACGAAACGGTGCGTAGATTCTGATTGAGGTTGCGGTAGTTGTCATACAACACATCGATGCACAAAAATGCATATTTTTCCAGCGTATCTCGCTTATCTCCGCGAATACAATCCAGAAAGAACCCTAGATCCCCACCCAAGCTGAAGATCCCTGGAATTGCAGAAGCCATCACAAGAAAGCCAAAGGGTGGGGTAGATCCCTCCGCAGCATGTGCTTCATTTATTTCCTTAACCGATTTCTGAAAACTGCGAAAATCACTCATCAGTGCCGGTGTAAAGCTCGGATGAGGATAGGTGTTCATATTGAACTGCATGACCCGGTTTGCCGGATCATATTCACAAACAAAGTTTTCGTAGACCCAGTTGTAATCAACAGCCAAGTCCTGCCGAACGGGAAGGTGTTGAGTGAGCATGATATTTCTCCTATCGTTGGTTGCGTGTACATTTATACATGGAAAAACAACGGCACAATTTGCGCCACCTATCAATACATGCGAGAAATGGCACGAACCCTCGTGCTGACACCCATGGAGAAAAGCCAACCTGCACTTACCCGGCAAGCACCCGAGCCGTACCAACCCGTTGACCTATAGCTTATGGCACAAGCAGGAATTTTGGTACAGAAAAACCCTGGAATACCAGGATAAATTCTGTCCGCGAGAAAAAACCTGTGGTTTTTACAACAAACCGGGCGGGACGGCAGGTAGCCGCTGCAAAGTCAGCAGTCCAGCAATGATCTGCAGGTAAGGGAGCCTATCCCGGATATTTCACCAGGACACTGAAATAACAACATAAGATACGGTTTTTATTAACCATTAAATCTATATTAGCAAAGTACAATATGTTGCCGAGTGTTTGTTAAGTCCGCCCTTGCGCCGATCTTGTTGCCCAGAGACGATATTTCTTCACTCATCAATAGCTTGGGCTATTGATTCGATCAGAAATTCGCCTCTGAACAACAATCTCGGCACAATCATCGGACTTCCTGGTGA
>JAJRUY010000002.1 GCA_024277555.1 Gammaproteobacteria bacterium
AGACAAGGCGGACTCCTGATAAGGAACGTCTTCCATGTTTGACGTAGGTTTTTTCGAACTGCTGCTGATATCCGTGGTGGCGCTGCTGGTAGTAGGCCCCGAACGGCTGCCGAAGCTGGTGCGCACGGTCGGTCTGTAGATTGGTCGTGGGCGCAAGATGCTCGGTTCGGTCAAGGCCGATATCGAAAAGGAACTCAAGGCGGAAGAGCTGAAACGGGTGCTGAAAGAACAGAGCGGGGTGGATTCGGTGCGGGAAATCCTGGATGACACCCATGCTGTACTCAATGACATCAAACAGGAAACCGCATCCGTTGTAAAACAGGCCAGCGATACAGCCGGGATTGCAGATGAATCCGGTTCGGCAATGGCGTCAGAGCATCCGACATCAGATACCAAATGAGGGATAACTCTTCTTCTGACATGAGCCAGCCGTTCATGTCCCACCTGCTGGAATTGCGCGACCGGTTGTTGCGTGCCGTGCTGGTGGTGCTGGTGGTGTTCCTGGCGCTGTTTCCTTTCGGCAACGACATCTATCACTTTATTGCCCAGCCCCTGATGGCGGTGTTGCCAGAGGGCACCAGCATGATCGCCACCCCGGCGGCATCACCTTTTCTTACTCCTTTCAAACTCAGCCTGGTGGCAGCCGTATTCCTGGCCATGCCCTACCTGCTCTATCAACTTTGGGGCTTTGTTGCCCCAGGGCTGTATCAGCATGAAAAGCGCCTTGCCACGCCACTGCTTATCTCCAGTGTGCTGCTGTTCTACGCTGGCGTGGCATTTGCCTATTTTATTGTTTTCCCACTGATTTTCAGGTTTCTTACAGGTATGGCGCCGGAAGGCGTGGCGGTAATGACTGACATCAGTCATTACCTGGATTTTGTCCTGACGCTGTTCTTCGCCTTTGGTTTTGCCTTTGAGATTCCCATTGCCACCATCTTGCTGGTATGGATGGGCATGACCACCCCGGAAAAGCTTTCCGGCAAGCGCCCCTATGTCATCGTAGGTGCATTCGTGATTGGAATGCTGCTGACTCCCCCAGACATCATTTCCCAAACCCTGCTGGCATTTCCCATGTGGATATTGTTTGAGGCGGGCATCGTTCTCTCCCGTTTCTTTGTGCGCAACAAGGAGGAGCAGGACGATGAAGAAGAGGAGAGTGATCTGGCAGAGACAGCCGCTGCCGCCCCCCCCGCGGCGCATGCGGGGCAGGATGATGAGGAGTTCAAGCCCCTTTCCGACAAGGAAATGGAAGCCGAGCTGGATCGCCTTGAAGCCGAGCTGGATGAGGAAGAATCTAGCTGGCATGAAGAGCCGGATGCGGAAGATGTGGTGGACAGAAAACTGCAGCGCGTCAATCGCCTGCGTGAAGACATGGACTTTGACGCCGCCCGCAAGCTGCTCTATGAAGTGCTAGTGGAAGGAAATGATGAACAGGTAGTGGTGGCGAAAAATATCCTTTCCCAGCTGGATGACTGAGATATTGAAAAAAGGCCTGTGGGGACTGTTGCTGTGTTTTTTCAGTCTCCCGGCTCTGGCGCTGCAAAATCAGCTACTGAACCATCCTTCCCCGTATCTGGCAATGCATGGAAACGACCCGGTGCATTGGCAGGACTGGAATGTGCAAACCCTGGAGCTGGCGAAAAAGGAACGCAAATTGCTGTTTATTTCCAGTGGCTATTTCGCCTGCCATTGGTGCCACGTCATGCAGCGGGAAAGTTACCAGAATACGGCCATAGCCAAGTTGCTGAACACCTGGTTCATCCCGGTGAAAATAGACCGGGAACTCAATCCTGCCCTGGATGAACACCTGGTCGATTTCGTGCGGCGCACCCAGGGACATGCAGGCTGGCCCCTGAACGTGTTTCTCACTCCCGAAGGTTATCCTCTGGCCGGCATCACCTATGTGCCTGCGGAGCATTTCCGGGTGCTGCTGGACAGGCTGCAGAAGATGTGGCAAGCAGAAAAAACACAGGTAACCGGGCTTGCACGCCAAGCCATGGAAGAGCTGGCGCAGCAGCGCCAGTCCGGAAATCCGGGCGACCAGCTGCCAGCAAAAGAGCTGCTGCAAAAATTTCTTGAATCCGCCATGGGCATGGCAGACGAAATGGCCGGGGGTTTCGGCCAGCAAAATCGTTTTCCCATGACCCCGCAATTGTCTACCCTGCTGGAGATCCAGATGCGTGAGCCGGATGAATCTCTGGCGCACTTTCTGCGCCTGACCCTGGATTACATGGCGCTCAAGGGGCTTAGGGATCATCTGGCTGGAGGATTCTTCCGCTACACGGTTGATCCGGACTGGCAAACTCCACACTACGAAAAAATGCTCTACACACAAGCGCTGCTGGCGGACTTGTACCTGCGCGCCGCCGAAGTGTTCAAGGAACCCGCCTATGCGGAAGTGGCCAGGAACACCCTGATCTTTGCCGTTGGCAAAATGTGCAACCGGGAAGCCTGCGTGGCCAGCTTCTCCGCCGTGGACGGCAAGGGTGCCGAAGGTGCTTATTATTTATGGAAGGAAGCGGAGCTGAAGCAATTGCTAAAGGGACAGCTGTGGGATCTGGCTCGTGAATACTGGCAGCTGCAAGGATTTGAAAGCAAACCAGAGGGTGTATTGCCCATGCAGGGTGTTGCGCTGAAGGCGTTGGCCCAAACTCGAGGCCGGCCCGTGGTGGAAATCCGCAAACAGCTGGAGCAGGCGCGGCAACTGTTGCTGGCGGCACGAAGTAAACGCAGCCTGCCTGTGGATGACAAGTACCTGGCAGGCTGGAATGGCCTCATGCTGTTTGCCCTGTCAAAGGCTGCCGGACAGCTCGATGCCCCGGAATTTCTCGTTCCTGGAGAAAGGCTGCGTAACTATCTGGTGAAACAACTCTGGAATGGAAAGCAGCTTTACCGGGCGGTGCATCAGGGGCAGCCAGTGGGGCAGGCTTCTCTTGCAGATTATGCCTATGTCGCCCGGGGCTTGAAACAGTGGGCGGAAATTTCCGGCAATAAGAATGACGGGAGACTGGCAGATGAGTTGCTGATTGTGGCATGGCGGGATTTCTATACGGAAAAGGGCTGGCTCAGCAGTTCCCGCGCTCTGCTGCCGGGGATGCCTTCGGTTAAGGCGCAGGAAGATGGAGCCTTGCCTGCGGCAGCGGCCATGGTCATGCGCCTGTCCCTGACATCGAAAAACGAACAGCTGCACGGCAAAGCACAGAAGCTGGTATCGGCTACCTGGCTGGCGGTGCAGGGCAATCCCTTCTGGTATGCGAGTTCGGTAGAGGCATTGCTTTTGTCCCGTAGCGGTACAAGCCCGCATTTCTCACCGGGCCGGAAGCCTGTTATGGAAAAAGATCGATGATTCAGTCTGTTACCAATAATAAGGGAACCTCGAATAATTCGTTTTTCGTCACCCCGGCGAAAGCCGGGGTCTATAAATCAGCAAGTTATGGATTCCGGCTTCCGCCGGAATGACGATTTTTCGAGGTGCCCATTAAGACAATTGCCAACATCTTCATTCTGTCCTGTTCGGTTTTCCGTCCGATCTGGTGGCGCATTTTGCCCGATCCTCCTCAAACCATAGTTACTGCTATGCTTTTTGGACGATCAAGCAAGCTGCTTTGCCGGATTGACCGGAATTCCCGAACCCTGGTGAGAAATGCGGGTTAATCCGGCAACCAAATATGATGCCGGCTACCCGTCATTTGAAATGCGCATACGGGTACCATGCACCAGCGACAGGGTGATTTCTTCTGCGCCCAGATTCCGGGGAAACAGGGTGCCAGAAATTTTTGCACCGCCAATGCTGGCTCCGTCGAGCAGGGCGGAGGACAAGTCCAGCCCGCGCAGATCTGTGCGCCGCAAATGGCAGCCGCGCATATCCAGCCCCTTGGTGTACAGTTTCCTCAGATCAACCCCACAAAGGTCTGCGTCACGAATACTGGGAGATTTCATTTGCCTCAATTTCTGGTTGAAGCTTTCAATGTCTCCGTGACAGAGAAGCTGGGTCAATTGATGCTGGTCGTCATTTTGCATATTTGTTCTCCTTGGGGTTTTCCTGCCACTCTGAAAAGAGATGGGGCAAAGGTGGAGCGAAGCGGGAGGGGTGCCATTTCTCCAGTTTGTGTATAATAGCGCGTTCGCCGGGCGTGTGGCTTGTTCCGGTTATCGTGCATGGGTGTAAAAGCTACTGCCAAAGACGGGTTCACTACGCCAGTTTTAAGTGATTTCAATAAGTTGGTGGTCGTTGGGCGTGTATTATTGCACATAGAGGGGCATCTCCGCGTTTAACGGAGTTGCTGCGAAGAAGCGAAAGTGGCGGAATTGGTAGACGCGCTGGATTTAGGTTCCAGTGGGGCAACCCGTGGGAGTTCAAGTCTCCCCTTTCGCACCAGACAAGGCGGGCGTTATCCAAGTGGATGCGCCCTTGACTTTTAACAGACAGACAACACTGTCGGAGATTGTTTCAATGCAAGTATCTGTTGAATCAGGTGAGGGCCTGGTAAAACGTCTATTGGTTAACCTGCCTGCAGACAAAGTAAACGAACTGGTTGACGTCAAGCTCAAAGAAGCGGCGCGCACGGTAAGAATGGACGGGTTTCGTCCTGGCAAAGTGCCCTTGCGTGTGGTCAAACAGCGTTATGGAGCGCAGGTTCGGCAGGATGCTTATGGTGAGCTGATTCAGTCCAGTTTCTACGAGGCGGCGACACAGGAAAATCTGCGACCTGTTGGTGAGCCCAGCATCGAGCTGCGGGAAGATGAAGCTGACGGTGGCCTGGCCTATACCGCGACTTTTGAAGTTATGCCGGAACTGGAAGTGGCAGAACTGTCTGCGCTTGAAATCAAGCGCCCAGTGACCGAAGTGCAGGAAGCCGACGTGGACAATATGATTGAGAAATTGCGCCAACAGCGGGTCGAGTGGATCGACGTGGATCGTGCGGCCGAAAATGATGATCGTGTGACTGTGGATTTCACTGGTTTCATGGACGGCGAGGCCTTTGAGGGTGGAACTGCCAGCGATATCCCTCTGGTGCTGGGATCCGGCACCATGGTTCCAGGTTTCGAGGAAGGCCTGGTTGGTGTGAAAGCCGGTGACAAGCCCGTGCTGGAGCTGAAATTCCCCGATGATTATCGTGTGGAGAATCTGGCAGGCAAGGATGTGACCTTCAACGTGGAAGTCAAGGTTGTTGCAGAACCAAAACTTCCGGAAATTGATGAGGAATTTGTCAAATCTCTGGGCGTCGAAGATGGTACTGAGGACAGTTTGCGCAAGGAAATTCGTGAAAATATGGATCGCGAGGTGCGGCAGAAAATCAAGAGCCGCACCAAGGAACAGATCATGGATGCCTTGCTGGCGTTGAACGATATCAGCGTTCCTTCCGCCATGGTTTCACAAGAAGCTGCAGCACTCAAGCAACAAACCCAGCAAGAAATGTCCAAATCCGGGCAGCAAAGTGCTGTGGATCTGCCCTTGAGCGTGTTCGAACCCCAGGCAGAGAGACGGGTAAAACTGGGTTTGCTGATGGGTGAAATCATACGCAAGAACGAAATTGAAATTGACCAGACCCGCGTGAGCGAGGCGATTGCCGAGCAGGCCTCCACTTTCGAAGATCCAGAGGAAATTATCGACTGGTATAAGGAAAACGCCGAGGCTCGTTCCTCTGTCGAGAATGTGGTGCTGGAAGACCAGGTGGTCGATCTGAT
>JAJRUY010000104.1 GCA_024277555.1 Gammaproteobacteria bacterium
CGGAGTACCCCGTGATTTTGTGGAAGCACCTTCACAGATGCTGGAGAACTGGGTGCGTAACAAACAGGTGCTGGATCGTTTTGCCGTTGATTACAGGGATGATAAAAGCAAAATCCCGGCCGACACTCTGGAAAAAATGGAAGCCGCCCGTCTCGCCACCATCGGCACCCATTATCGCCGCCAGCTTGGATTCGGCCTGTTGGATCTGGCCATCCACATGACAACAGATGAAGGCATCTTCAATAATTTTACCGCAGTCACCAACAAAATCATGAGCGAAACCTATGTCCCGGTGCCGGAAAATACCGCTTTCGTTGCATCTTTCGGCCATCTTGGCGGTGGCTATGATGCGGGCTATTACGGCTATGCCTGGGCGGACGCCATCTCCACTGATATGGCCTCAGTATTTCGCCAGGCCCCTGGAGGGCTCATGGACAAAAAAGTGGGCATGCGCCTGCGCAACCAGATCTATGCCGTTGGCGGGTCACGGGAAATCGATGACTCCATCCGCAGCTTTTTGCAACGTGAACCTTCGCTGGAACCTTTCTTCGAGTTCATCGGCCTGAAGAAGAAATAGGAGATGCTGCGCTATTCCCTCAAAAGGCTGCTTGGCGCCATTCCCACGCTGCTGATCCTCATGACCCTGGCATTTTTCATGATGCGCATGGCGCCGGGCGGGCCTTTCGATACGGAAAAGTCCCTGCCGCCTGAAATCCAGGCAAACCTGGACAAGAAGTACCATCTGGATGAGCCGCTGATACAGCAATATGGCCGCTATTTGCTGGATGTGGTGCGGGGTGACTTTGGCCCCTCCTTCCAGTACAAGGACTACTCGGTAAACGAGCTCATCGCCACCGGCTTCCCCGTATCCCTGCGTCTGGGCCTGAGCGCCATCGCCATCGCTTTGGTAGTAGGGGTCGGACTGGGAACCATTGCGGCCCTGCGACAAAACAGCAGCGCCGACTACACGGTCATGACCCTGGCTATGACCGGGATCTCCATTCCCAACTTTGTGCTCGCCCCCATACTCATCCTGGTATTCGCCGTCTACCTGGGATGGCTGCCGGCAGGAGGCTGGAATGACGGCGCGTTCAAGAACACCATTCTTCCCATCATCGGCCTGGCCTTGCCGCAAATCGCCTATATCTCCCGCTTGATGCGCGGCAGCATGATCGAAGTGCTGCGCAGCAATCCCATACGCACCGCAAGAGCCAAGGGACTGCCTGAACGAGTGGTAATTCTGCGCCATGCGCTCAAACCCGCCCTGCTGCCGGTAGTATCCTTTCTCGGCCCGGCAACGGCTGCGGTAATTACTGGCTCCGTGGTCATCGAGCAGATTTTCGGCATCCCGGGTCTGGGGCGGTATTTCGTACAGGGCGCCCTGAATCGCGACTACACCCTGGTCATGGGAGTGGTGGTGTTCTATGGCATTCTCATCATTCTGTTCAACTTCATCGTGGATCTGGTATACGCCATGCTTGATCCCAAGGTGCGCTACTCATGACCCGGGCAGGCCAGATCCTGGAACAGTCCAGCCAGTTGCAGGAAATCAAGGGTCGCAGCCTGTGGCAGGATGCCTGGCAGCGTTTGCTGCGCAACAAGGCGGCTCTTGCGGCGGTGGTGGTGCTGACGACGATTTCCCTGCTGGTAGTCGCCGCACCCTGGTTCAGCCCCTATGAATTCGATGAAATCGACTGGGATCTGATCTCTACAGCACCAAGCCTGGAAAACGGCCACATCTTCGGTACCGACAGCGTGGGGCGGGATTTGTTCGTGCGCACCCTCCACGGCGGGCGCATGTCGCTGATGGTGGGCATCATCGCCACTCTGGTAAGCCTGATCATCGGCATCACCTGGGGCGCTACCGCCGGCTATATCGGCGGACGGGTGGACAACATCATGATGCGCATCGTGGATATCCTCTACGCCATGCCCTTCATGTTCTTCGTCATTCTGCTGATGGTGTTCTTCGGCCGCAACATCTATCTGATCTTCATCGCCATCGGCGCCATCAACTGGCTGGACATGGCGCGCATCGTGCGCGGCCAGACCCTGACCCTCAAGAACAAGGAATTTGTCGAGGCCGCCATGGCCTGCGGTGTCAGTACACCACGTATTATCCTGCGCCATATCGTACCCAATCTGCTTGGCATTGTAGTGGTCTACGTCACCCTCACCATCCCCCAGGTGATCCTGGTGGAATCTTTCCTCAGCTTCCTGGGGCTGGGCGTACAGGAACCAAACACCAGCTGGGGCGCACTGGTCAATGAAGGTGCCCAGGACATGGAGAGCGCACCCTGGGCTCTGCTGTTCCCCGCAGGCTTCCTCGCCGCCACCCTGTTCTGCTTCAACTTCATCGGCGATGGCCTGCGCGATGCCCTGGATCCCAAGGATCGCTGATATGCCACTGCTGGAAGTAAACAATCTGCGAACCTCATTCCACACCAATGATGGAGATGTGTACGCTGTCAATGATTTGTCCTTCAGCCTGGAAAAGGGAGAAACCCTGGGCGTCGTCGGAGAATCCGGTTCCGGCAAGAGCCAGCTGGTGTTGAGTATCATCAACCTGCTGGCCAGCAACGGTCACATGGAGGGCAGCATTCGCTTTCAGGGACAGGAACTGGTGGGCATGAAGCCAAGGGAAATCAATCGTATTCGCGGCAACCGCATCGGCATGATCTTTCAGGATCCCATGACCTGCCTCAATGGTTATCTGACCATCGCCCGGCAAATGACCGAGGTACTGATACACCATCAGGGTCTGGACTACGCCAGCGCCAAAAAGCACAGTATTGAAATGCTGGATGCAGTGCACATACCAGACGCAAAAAGCCGCATCGACCGCTATCCCCATGAGTTTTCCGGCGGCATGCGCCAGCGGGTGATGATCGCCATGGCCCTGCTCTGCCAACCTGATCTGCTGATTGCCGACGAGCCCTCCACCGCCCTGGATGTTACCGTGCAGGCGCAGATCATACAGCTGATGAACGAGCTGCAGCAAGAGTTCGGCATGAGCATCATCATGATTACCCACGACCTCGGGGTCATCGCCGGCATCAGTGACAATGTGATGGTGATGTACGGCGGGCGCATCTGCGAACAGGCGCCGGTGTTCGAGCTGTTCGAGAACCCCAGCCATCCCTACACCCAGGGGCTGCTGCAATCTGTACCGCGGCTGGATACCGCAGGCAGCGTCAAACTGCACAGCATCCCGGGCAACCCGCCTAACCTGCTGCGGCTGCCTCCCGGTTGCGCCTTTGTGGATCGCTGTCAAAAGGTGATACCCGCCTGCGGCTGGCAGCAGCCGCCCCTGCTGTAAATCACCCCCGATCACCGGGTCGCCTGCCACCTGGAGGAACTGCCTTGACAGCACTGTTGTATGTAGATGACCTGAAGGTTCACTTCCACATACCGGGCGAGGGGCTGTTTCGCCCCCGGCACAAGATGCTGAGGGCGGTGGATGGCATCAGTTTCAAGCTGGAAGCGGGGGAAACCCTGGGCATCGTGGGTGAGTCCGGCTGCGGAAAATCCACCCTGGCAAGAGGCATACTGGGCCTGATCCCCGTAACCAGCGGCAGCATCTGGCTGGCGGGCGAAGAGCTGGCCCACCTCTCTACAGAAGAACTGAGAAAACGCCGCCAACACATGCAGATCGTGTTTCAGGATCCCCTCGCCTCACTCGATCCCCGCATGACCGTGAGCGAGATCATTGCCGAGCCCCTGCAGGTGTTCGAACCACACCTGAGCAAGGAGGAGCGCAAGCACAAGGTGCAGGGCATCATGGAGCGGGTGGGGCTGCTGCCCAACCAGATCAACCGCTATCCCCACGAATTTTCCGGCGGACAATGCCAGCGCATCGGCATCGCCCGGGCGCTGGTTCTGAAGCCAAAACTGCTTATCTGCGATGAACCCGTGAGCGCCCTGGATGTCTCCATTCAGGCGCAGATCATCAATCTGCTCATGGACATCCAGGAGGAAATGCGGCTGTCCATGCTGTTCATTGCCCACGATCTCAGTGTGGTAAAGCAAATCAGCCACCGGGTCATGGTCATGTATCTGGGTAAAGTAGTGGAAGCCACCACCAGAGACGAGCTCTACCACAACCCGCGCCATCCCTATACCCGCGCCCTGATCGATGCCATCCCCATTCCCGATCCGGCAATTGAAAGGAACAAGAGTTTCAAGCCCTTGCAGGGAGATCTTCCCTCTCCACTTGATCCACCCAGCGGCTGCAGCTTTCGCACCCGCTGCCCCATGGCAACCGAGCTGTGCGCTACTGAAGCCCCCGAGCAACAGGAAATTTCCGAAGACCATTGGGTAAGCTGCCATTTCGCCTGAAGCCGAAACGTTCCAACCCCCGGATAGCCTGACAAAGATTCCATAGTAGAAACCAGCCCCCTTTTGTACAATGCGGGTTTAGAGATCATTCGGACAGATAACAACATGGGCTTCCTGCAAGACAAAAAAATACTCATCGCCGGCGTTGCCAGCAACCGATCCATTGCCTACGGCACCGCCAAGGCCATGCACCGTGAAGGCGCGGAACTGGCCTTTACCTATCAGAATGAAAAGCTCCAGGGGCGCGTGGAAAAAATTGCTGCAGAATTCGGCTCGGATATCATTCTGCCTCTCGATGTGAGCAAGGACGAAAACATCGAGGCAGTGTTCAGCTCCCTGTCCAGCCGCTGGGACGGGCTTGACGGTATCGTGCATTCCATTGGCTTTGCACCCGGGGATCAGCTCAAGGGCAGCTTTGTGGAAGCAGTTACCCGCGAGGGCTTCAACATCGCCCATGAAATCAGCGCCTACAGCTTCGCAGCACTGGCCAAAGCGGGCAGACCGATGATGCAGGGGCGCAACGCTGCCCTGGTAACCATGACCTATCTTGGCGCTGTGCGCACGGTGCCAAACTACAATGTCATGGGAGTGGCGAAAGCCGCCCTGGAAGCCACTACCCGCTATCTGGCGGATTCCATGGGTCCCGAGGGCATACGCGTCAATGCCGTATCAGCCGGCCCCATTCGCACCCTGGCAGCCTCCGGCATCAGCGATTTCCGCGCCATGCTGGCAGAGGCGGAAAAGAAAACGCCATTGCGACGCAATGTCACCATCGAAGAAGTAGGCAACGCGGCAGCCTTTCTGTGCTCCGACCTGGCCTCCGGAATCACCGGAGACGTATTGTATGTGGACTCCGGCTACCATATCGTCGGAATGGCCTGATACCAAGGCGATCATTGGCAAAGCCGCTCTCTCCCCCCGGCAGACTTTACAAATGGGTACCTCAAAAAACCGTCATTCTGGTGAAAGCCGGAACCCTGGAGCATGCTTCCAGGCAATAAAAAAGGTTTCGCCATTCCTGGCAAACCCTTTCTTTATATGGGGTGGATGACGGGGCTTGAACCCGCGACGACCGGAATCACAATCCGGGACTCTACCAACTGAGCTACATCCACCATAAACCTTGCGTATATGGCACACCCAGCAGGATGATTCGCCCTCCGGGCTCATCCCTGCGGGGCCGTGCTTCGCACGCTGCCGGACTGCTGCGCAGCCCGGTCGAACCTCGCTATTTGGATGACGCAGATTCAAATCCTGCCTTCATCCTCCAGCACCTTTCCAAACCTTCTGGAATCCACGCCTTGAAAAAATGGCACGCCCGGCAGGATTCGAACCTGCTACCCTCGGCTTAGAAGGCCGATGCTCTATCCAAATGAGCTACGAGCGCAGAAAATCCTTCCGCCATGTTACGAATAATTGGTCGGGGTAGAGAGATTCGAACTCCCGACATCCTGCTCCCAAAGCAGGCGCGCTACCAGACTGCGCTATACCCCGCAAAAAACTCCCTTCGAATCCGTTCTCACTCTCTACCTTGTAGCAAGATTACAAAATGCTTCCTGCATTTTGCCCTTCGGGTCGCGCTGCCGCGCGCTAAAATCGCTCCCGGCGATTTTTATCGAACTCCCGACATCCTGCTCCCAAAGCAGGCGCGCTACCAGACTGCGCTATACCCCGAATTCACTTCCACATTCCATGAAGGCGGTGCATGATACTCAAGGCCGGGGCGATAGTCAATCTGTGATGTGATTCTTGATATACTTTGGTCGTTTGGTCAGAGGCAAGGCTTACATTATGGCAAAGTTTTCAAATGATTATAATTGTTATTCTTGTGATCCATGGCAAGTTTATCATGCGAGCTTGCCAAATTTCCGGCTGATTTTTCTCTCTTGAAGCTCTACACTCAAAAGACATCGCATGTCCTTTGCTGGCAATCCTGTTTTCAACAGTTTGTCAGCAGATCCGACCATGCTAGGCAGATGGACAAATGGCCCCACAGCAACAATCGCAAGGAACCAACATGACCACTACAGTTTTACGCTTCTGCTTCCTCCTGGGTCTGGCCCTCACCACAGCCGGATCAGCCATTGCAGGTATGTATCGCTGGATGGACGATGAGGGGAATGTCGTCTATTCGCAACAGCCGCCACCAGACAATCGGGACGCCAGGATTATTGCGCCACCTCCACCACCTACGGAGCACAACAGCAATAGTCTGGAAAAGATCAGGAAACTCAATCAAAAGCTTGATGCCATGGCAGAAGAGCGCAACGAGACCAAGGAAGAAAAACGCAAGGCGAAAGCAGAACAGCAAAAGCGCAAGGAACGCTGTATCGCCGCCAGAACCAACCTGAAAACCCTGAATGAATACCCACCCAATACACGCTATGGAATGCCTGACGGCTCTTGGAAACGCTTCACCCCGGAACAACGTACCGAACAAATCAATAGGCTAAACAAAATCATCAAGGAAAACTGCAAATAGGTGGAACCATGCCCTTACTCACCCTTACCACCAATCAATCTCTGTCTGTCGTACAGAAAACCACCCTGCCCACCATCTTGTCAGCTGAAGTGGCGCGCCTGCTGGGCAAACCCGAAAGCTATGTCATGGTCATTGTGCAGGACGGGCAGATCATGACCATGGGCGGCGTCACCGACACCAGCGCCTACCTGCAGCTCAAAAGCCTGGGGTTGCCGGAGAGCGACACAGAATCTTTGTCAGCAGCACTTTGCGACCTGGTCACCGAAGCCCTGGATATACCCGCCGACCGCATCTACATCGAATTCTTCAATCCACCCCGGCATCTTTGGGGCTGGAACCGCAGCACCTTCGGATAAACTCTGCCATGATGTTTGGACAGGATCGCAGCCGTTTGCGGCGCTACTACCTGCAGGCCTGGGAAAAACAGCAGGCCGGTACAGCTCTGGAACCCTTGGAAGCACTGATTGCCGGCGTCATCGGGCAGCATCCGGAATACCATTCACTGCTTCGCTCTGAAGATGCGTTGAACAAGGATTTTGCCCCGGAGCAGGGGCAAAGCAATCCCTTCCTGCACATGGGCATGCACATCAGCCTGGCGGAGCAGATCAACACCAACCGCCCCCCGGGCATTCGCAACGCCTACCAGAAGATCAAGGGCAAGCTCGGAGATGCACATGCCGCAGAACACCAGATGATGGAGTGCCTGGGGCTGGCCTTATGGGAAGCCCAGCAACAAAATCGCGCACCAGATGAAGCGGCCTATCTCGAATGCCTGAAAAAGCTGGCCTGAGCATGCACCCGAAAGCGAGGGATATTTTCAGCTACCGCAAATATTGGGCACACAAATTTACCCCTGCGCCTTTTCTGCCCATGAGCCGGGAGGAGATGGATGACCTCGACTGGGACAGCTGCGATATCATCATCATCACTGGTGACGCCTATGTGGATCAGGCCAGCTTCGGCATGTCCATCATCGGGCGATTGCTGGAAGCGCAGGGTTTTCGTGTGGGCATCATCGCCCAGCCGCGTTGGCAAGACACAGAGGATTTCATGCAGTTGGGACGCCCCAATCTGTTCTTCGGGGTTACTGCCGGCAACATGGATTCCATGGTCAACGGCTACACTTCCGACCGCAAGATCCGTTCCGACGACGCTTACACCCCCAACGCCGAAGGCGGCAAGCGCCCGGATCGGGCTTCACTGGTGTACAGCCAGCGCTGCAAGGAAGCCTATAAAGGTATTTCCGTGGTCATCGGCGGCATCGAAGCCTCCCTGCGGCGCATTGCTCATTATGATTACTGGCAGGACAAGGTGCGTCATTCCGCTCTGGTGGACAGCAAGGCGGATATGCTGTTGTTCGGCAATGCCGAGCGCGCTATTGTGGAACTGGCCCACCGGCTGTCCAACCGGGAAAATATCAAAGACATCACTAACCTGCGTGGCACGGCCATCCTGAGAAACAAACTGCCCGATGACTTCACCTATATCGATTCTACCGATGTGGAAGCGCCTGGTCCGGCGCACGCAAATATTGATCCCTATGCCAGCACACCAGCTGCATCGCCTGTACAGAATACCGCCCAGGTCGTTACCCTGCATACACGCCCCAAGCAACTGGATCGCGGCAAAACTGCTGTGTGCCTGCCATCTTACGAACAGGTGCGCGCCGACCCCGTACTCTACGCCCATGCCTCACGCATTCTGCATCTGGAATCCAATCCCGGCAATGCACGGGTGCTGGTGCAAAAACATGGAAAACGTTACCTGTGGCTGAACCCGCCGCCTGTCCCCCTCACTACCAGAGAGCTGGATCAGGTGTATGAGTTGCCTTACCAGCGCCGCCCTCATCCAGCCTATGGCAACGCAAAAATCCCCGCCTACGAGATGATCCGCTTTTCCATCAACATCATGCGCGGATGCTTTGGGGGCTGCACTTTCTGCTCCATCACAGAGCACGAAGGGAGGATCATCCAGAATCGCTCGGAAAAGAGTATTTTGCAGGAAATCGAGGCCATTCGAGATAATGTACCGGGATTTACCGGCAATATCTCCGACCTGGGCGGCCCCACGGCGAACATGTGGCGACTGCATTGCAGGGAAGAGAAAATCGAATCTTCCTGCCGTCGCCTTTCCTGTGTTTATCCCGGCATCTGCAAAAACCTCAAAACAGACCAGATGCCTCTGGTGCAACTGTACCGCAAGGCCCGGGCCATTCCCGGCATCAAGCGCATCTTCATCGCCTCCGGCCTGCGCTACGACCTGGCCGTGCAAACCCCGGAATATGTCAAGGAGCTGGTTACCCATCATGTGGGGGGATACCTGAAGATCGCCCCCGAGCACACCGAGAGCACGCCCCTGTCACACATGATGAAGCCGGGCATCGGCGCCTATGACCGCTTCAAGGCAATGTTTGAGAAGTATTCCAAAGCAGCAGGAAAAAAACAGTACCTCATCCCCTATTTCATCGCTGCCCACCCCGGCACTACGGATGAGGACATGCTCAACCTGGCCCTGTGGCTGAAGAAGAACGGCTTTCGTGCCGACCAGGTGCAGGCATTCCTGCCCTCACCCATGGCCCTGGCCACCGCCATGTGGCACACCGGCTATAATCCCCTGAAGAAAATCAGCCGCAGCAAAAAAACCGTATTCGCTCCCAGGGGCATGAAACAGCGACGTTTGCACAAAGCCTTCCTGCGCTATCATGATGCCAACAACTGGCCATTGCTGCGCGAGGCTCTGAAGAAGATGGGGCGTACTGATCTTATCGGCAGCGGCAAACACCAGCTGATTCCCAACTGGCAACCCAAAGGCACCGGAGATGACAGCGGTAGCAGCAAACCCCGGCAATTTCGCACCAAACACAGCGGCCCCGCAAAAAAGAAAACAGGCAGAAAACGCACCCTGCCCAAGCGCAGACGGTAAAACCTTTATGCGGCAAAGCTGTCAAATGATGAATAACTTGCATTTCCCGACTGGCCGGAAGAAACGCATTAACCAACGAAGAGCAACAGTATGGACAATCAAACCTGGGCAGCGGAATACAGCATCAGCGAGGAAATCGCCCATGCTATCACCCATGGCATCGGCATTCCCCTCAGCATCGCCGCCCTGGTTTTGCTGGTGACCTTTTCTACCTTGTACGGAACCGTCTGGCATGTAACCAGCACCGCTATCTATGGCAGCACCCTGGTGCTTCTGTATACAGCTTCCACCCTCTATCACAGCATCCCCCATGAGCGGGCCAAACTGCTGCTGCAGAAATTTGACCATGCCGCCATCTTCCTCCTCATTGCGGGCACCTATACGCCATTTACCCTGGTAACGCTGCATGGCCCTTGGGGTTGGAGCCTGTTTAGCCTGGTATGGGCCATCGCCTTTTTCGGGATCTACATAAAGCTCGCAGGCAGCCAATACATGCAGCGTTGGTCCCTGCCCTTATACCTGGGAATGGGCTGGCTGGTCATGCTCGCCATCAAGCCACTCATCATCAATCTTGAAACAGGCGGACTGGCCTTGCTGGTGGCGGGCGGCCTGAGCTACACCCTGGGCGCCTTGATTTACGCCTGGGAAAGCCTGGCGTGGAATCATGCCATCTGGCATTTGTTCGTGCTCGCCGGCAGCACCTTGCAATTCTTCTCCATCTTTTTCTATGTGGTACCTGGCTCCAGCTGAGGCCGCCCCGAACTTCTGGCTGTCAGCAGTCTCTCTCGGCGCCGCTTATTGCGCCTGGCTGCCTTTACATACCGATACAGCATTGCTATGTAAACC
>JAJRUY010000007.1 GCA_024277555.1 Gammaproteobacteria bacterium
CGGCTTTCCGGTTTCCGGATTCCTCCAGCGCGCCTGCATGCGCCGCGCCTGAAAATCCAGGAAGTTGGAACAGGAAGATATTTCCCGGTACTTGCCCTGCCCCGGCAGCCACACTTCCAGGTCATAGGTTTTGGTGGCGCTAAATCCCAGATCCCCCGTGCAGAGGGTGACAACCCGGTACGCCAGCCCCAGCTTTTGCAGGATGGTTTCAGCATGTGCGGTTAGTTCTTCCAGCGCCTTGACGGAATCTTCCGGACGCACCGCCTGCACCAGCTCTACCTTGTCGAACTGGTGCTGGCGGATCATGCCCCGGGTATCCTTGCCATAGGCGCCTGCCTCGGAGCGAAAACAGGGTGTATGCGCCGCAACCTTGAACGGCAGCGCATCGGCATCGAGAATTTGATCCCGCAACAGATTGGTCAGGGGCACTTCGGCGGTGGGAATCAGGTAATAATCCTGCTCTCCCTCCAGTTTGAAAGCATCCTCGGCAAATTTGGGCAGTTGCCCGGTACCGGTCATGCTCTCGGCATTCACCATATAAGGCACATAGGTTTCCCGGTAACCATGTTCCAGAGTGTGCTGATCAAGCATGAACTGGGTCAGGGCGCGATGCAGGCGCGCCATTTGGCCATGCATGACGGTGAAGCGTGAACCGGTGATTTTGGCAGCAGAGGCAAAATCCAGACCGCCCAGAGACTCCCCCAGATCCACATGGTCTTGTGGCTTAAAATCAAACAGGGGTATTTCACCCCAGGTTCTTTCTTCCCGGTTGTCCTCTTCATCTTTGCCGTCAGGCACCGAAGCATCCGGCAAGTTGGGCAACCCCAGAAGGATATCGCGCAACTGCTGCTGCAATTGCTTCAACTCATTCTCCGCTTCCTTGAGAGCATCACCCAGGTTGGCGACCTCCTCCAGCAGAGGCTGGATATCTTCGCCTGCCGCCTTGGCCTTGCCAATCGTCTTTGAGCGGGTATTACGTTCGTTCTGCAGTTCCTGGGTGCGGGTTTGCAATGCCTTGCGCCGGGCTTCCAGTTTCCCGATGGCAGCGGTATCCAAGTTCAGGCCGCGGCGTTTCAGGGCGGCGGCTACATCTGGCAGGTTGGTGCGTAACAGTTTTGGATCCAGCATCTTATTCGCTCAGATTGGTGCGGGCCGGCCAGTAAAGCAGATGCCCGGGTTCTAGTTTGGTTTTCAGGTGCTCGATTACGGACTCTACCTTTTCGGGTCGGTCGAAAAATTCGATCACCACCGGCATATCCAGGGACAGATCCAGCAAGGAAGCGGTGTGCATCTTACCGGAACGGCCAAAGCCTGCAACCCCGCGGAAAGCGGTCACTCCCGCCACATGCTCGACATTGTGCAGATAATTCAGGGTCTGTTTGAGCTTGTGCTCCCCTTCGGTGCAATAGATGCGCACCATGATTACTTCATCGGTCATAACTGTCTCCCCAGAATAACGCCCAGCCAAGTGGCGGCCACACACAGAATTACGCTGCCCCCGGCATTGAGCAGCGCCTTGCCGGTCTGGGCATCCTCAAGCAGGTTGAGGGTTTCGATGGAAAAGGCGGAAAAGGTGGTAAAGGCACCAAGAAAGCCGATGAGTAGAAAGGCGCGCATTTCCGGGCTGCTACTCAGACGCTCCAGCAGCAGAATGTAGAGTATCCCCATGAGAAAGGAGCCAAGTACATTGACTGCAAGTGTCCCCCAGGGGAATCCCCGCCCCAGCCACGCGTAGGTGGCGATGGATACCCAGTAGCGCATCAGGGCGCCGAGGGCGCCTCCTGCGGCAATGGCGAGTGCTTGCATTCTTTTTTCCGTTTAGCGCAACAACTGGCTTATTCTACACCGCTATCACGGGCCGCATCATCCAGTTCCCGCAAATGCGCCAGCTTTTCGGCGATACGCATTTCCAGGCCCCGACCAACCGGCTCATAGTATCGAGCCTGTCGCAGTTGATCCGGGAGATACTGCTCACCAGCGGCATAGGCCTCAGGCTCATCATGGGCGTACCGGTAAGCTCTGCCATAGCCCAGCTCTTTCATGAGTTTTGTCGGTGCATTGCGCAGGTGGATGGGCACTTCCAGAGAACCACTTTCCCGAGCATCATGTGTGGCTGCCTTGTAGGCCATGTACACGGCATTGCTCTTGGCGGCGCAGGACATGTACACCACTGCCTGGGCAATGGCCAGCTCGCCTTCAGGGCTGCCCAGTCGTTCCTGCACCTGCCAGGCATTCAGGGCCAGCTCCAGGGCGCGTGGATCGGCATTGCCGATATCTTCGGATGCCATGCGCACTACACGCCGCGCAATGTACAAGGGATCACAGCCGCCGTCGAGCATGCGGCACAACCAGTACAGCGCCCCATCAGGTGAAGAACCTCGTACGGATTTGTGCAGGGCGGAGATCTGGTCGTAGAAAACTTCCCCGCCCTTATCAAAACGCCGCGCCTGGCCGGTACAGACTTCTGTGACGATGGCATGGCTGATTCTCCCATCCTCTGCGAGGCTGGCGGCACTTTCCAGCAGATTCAGGGCTCGGCGGGCATCCCCGTCTGCAGCCTGGGCGATGCTCTGCAGATCTTCATCGGCAACCTGCAACTGTTCCTTGCCCAGTCCGCGTTCTTCCTCTTTCAGGGCAAATTTCAGCACTTCCAGCAATTCAGCCTGGGTGAGGGATTTGAGCACATATACCCTTGCCCTTGAAAGCAAGGCATTGTTCAGCTCAAAGGAAGGATTTTCTGTGGTTGCGCCCACAAACAAAAAGGTGCCGTTTTCCACATGGGGCAGAAAGGCATCCTGCTGGCTCTTGTTGAAGCGGTGTACTTCATCGATGAACAGCACTGTACCCTGCCCGCTTTGGGCTTTTGTCTGCTGCGCCTGCTCGACTGCCGCACGGATGTCCTTGACCCCTGCCAGCACCGCAGACAGCGTGTGGAAGGCATAACCGGAAGCATTGGCCAGCAGGCGCGCCAGGGTGGTTTTGCCCGTCCCCGGCGGACCCCAAAAGATCATCGAATGAAGCTGACTTTTCTCGATCGACAGCCGCAGGGGTTTGCCCGGCGCCAGTATATGGGATTGCCCGCGGTACTCGTTGAGGCTGCGCGGGCGAATGCGATCCGCCAGGGGATGCCCGGTCAGATCATCGACGGCAAACAAATCAGCTGTGGTCATTGATCCAGGATATCGTATCCCGGCGGCGGAACAAAAGTGAACAGACTGTCATCGAGAGGCAGGTTACGTTTCAGATCGAAGAATTCAAAACGCGATACCTGACCAAAACGGTCTGCCATTTCCATACGCACAAGCCTGACACCTTCGAAAGCAAGCAGAACCTGCTCAAACTGGCTGTCTGGTTTTTTGGGGATGAGCTTCAACCATCCCAGCCCCATGTGCTGTCCCAGATCCTTGACCTCGAAGTCCTGATCCAGATCCAATTTACCGACAAACAGGCTGGCCGGGGTTCCCTCCAGGGTGGATTTTTGTGAACGCTGGCTGACTTGTTGAATATCTTCTTCCACCAGCCAGACGGTTTTTCCGTCGGCGATGATGTAACGCGGATACTCTCCGCTGTACACCCAGCGGAAACGATCGGGGCGGGAAAGGTAGAACATACCCTGACTGCGGTTGATCTGATCGGTTTCGGTATTGATGAGTTCCTGGCTGAATCTGGCGGAGAGGGTATTCAGGCCATCCAGGAAGCCTTCCAGTTGCTGCCGGGCTCCAGCCGTCGCTACACTGCCGGAAACCAGCAATACCAACAATACCAACAATACCAGTGATTTTATCTTGTCCAACGGTCAATCCTCCGGTGGCGGTGGCGCCAGCACTTCCCGGTTGCCCTTGCCGTCCTGGGTGCTGACCACGCCAATGCGCTCCATTTCCTCGATTAAACGGGCAGCACGGTTGTAACCAATCTTGAGCCGCCGCTGCACCCCCGATATGGAGCCACGGCGGCTTTGAGTGACAATTTTCACTGCCTCGTCGAACAGGGGATCTGTATCTTCCGCGTCCACGCCAGCAGCCTCAGGAGATAGACCGGGGATCGCCTCTGTTGGTTCCTGGAGGATTTCTTCCAGGTAATTTGGTTGACCCGCCCGCTTGAGAAAGCTCACTACCCGATGCACTTCTTCATCGGAAACGAAGGCGCCATGGGTGCGCTGGGGGATACTGGTTCCCGGGGGCAGATACAGCATGTCGCCATGCCCCAGCAGATGCTCCGCCCCCATTTGATCGAGAATGGTGCGTGAATCAATGCGCGAGGAGACCTGAAAGGCCACCCGGGTGGGAATATTCGCCTTGATCAGCCCGGTAATGACATCTACCGAAGGGCGCTGGGTGGCCAGCAGCAGATGAATGCCCGCTGCCCTGGCCTTTTGCGCCAGACGGGCGATCAGCTCTTCCACTTTCTTGCCCACCACCATCATCATGTCCGCCAGCTCATCTATGACCACGACGATATAGGGCATGTGGATCAGTGCGGGCGCAGTTTCCGGCTCGTTTTCCGTCAGGCCGGTGGGATCCGGCTTCCACAGAGGGTCGAGGATGCTTTCGCCGGCCTTTTCAGCATCCCTGATCTTCTTGTTATAGCCACCGATGCCGCGCACCCCCAGAGCCGCCATCAAGCGGTAGCGGCGCTCCATTTCACCCACGCACCAGCGCAGCGCATTGGCGGCCTCTTTCATGTCGGTGACCACGGGAGTAAGCAAATGCGGAATACCCTCGTACACCGACAGCTCCAGCATTTTTGGATCCACCATGATCAGCCGCACTTCATCAGCCTTGGCCTTGTACAGCAGACTGAGGATCATGGCATTGATGGCAACGGATTTGCCCGAGCCGGTGGTTCCGGCAATCAAGGCATGGGGCATTTTCGCCAAATCGGCCACCACCGGGCCACCGGAAATGTCCTTACCCAGCACCAGGGTCAAAGGCGACCTTGAGCTGTCATAGGCTTCTGAACAAAGCACCTCGCTCAGATAAACCATTTCCCGATGCTCGTTGGGGATCTCCAGCCCGATGGTGGACTTGCCGGGAATAACTTCCACTACCCGTACCGAAATCACCGACAGGGAGCGCGCCAGATCCTTGGACAGGTTGCTGATCTTGCTGGCCTTGGTACCCGGAGCCAGTTGCAGTTCGAACAGGGTGACCACGGGGCCGGGATGTACCGCCACCACTTCCACGGCGATACGGAAATCTTCCAGCTTGCGCTCCACCAGCCGTGACAGCGCCTCCAGCGCTTCTTCCGAATAGCCATGCTCGGTGTGCTGCGGCTCATCCAGCAGAGAGAGCGCGGGCAGCTCGGAATTCGGCTCCGGCTCGATCAGGAGCATCTGTTTTTCTTTCTCTACGCGGATGCTGGGGGCAACCGCTGTTATTTCCGGCTCGATCCTCGGCGGCTTGCGCTCCCTGATGCGCTGTTGCTCCTTTCTCAATGCTTCGGAACGTTCCTGACGCATTTGTTTTGCCGTCTTGGTGGCGGGATCCTTTTTCCGGAAAATCCTTAGCAGACGGCGGAATCCGTTCAGCACCAGCCCGCCGACCCCATCCATCACCGCCAGCCAGGAAATGCCGCTGAACAGGGTAAAGCCAATCAGGAACAACGCCAGTAAAAACAGGCTACCTCCGGCGGAGCTGACCACATCCACCAGCACAGATTGCAGTGCCTGCCCAAGGATGCCTCCCGGACCTTCCTGCAGATTTGTATCCATGCTGATATGCATGGTTGCCAGCCCACTGCCCGCCATCAAGGTAATGAAAAATCCCAGCCAGCGAAAAATCAGCAGCTGGTAGTCCACCTCCTTGCTTTCCTGGCGATCACGAAATAGCAGCCAGCCACTCCACAGAACGATGATGGGCACCAGATAAGCCAGGTAGCCAAACAGGGTCAGCAATACACTGGAGAACCAGGCTCCCGCCGGACCACCCATGTTTTCCGGAGTTTCCCTGGCTCCGACAAAAGACCAGCCGGGATCCTGGGGCGAAAAAGTCAGCAGGGAGAGGAAAAAATAGGCGCTGATGGCCAGCAGCAGCAGAAAAGCTCCCTCTTTCAATCTTTTACTCAGGGTTTGATGCACGGCAGTCTATATAAAATCAATATGTTATAGAAAAGATCTAGAGTATTTTAACAGATATCGTCATGTTTGGCAGAATCCCGGCTGCAATCAACGATTGAGCACCTGCGCTGCGTTGGCAAGCACCACGGGGGCATACTGATCATGCTTGGTGCGCAGGATGCTTCCCTGCTTGATCATGCCCGGCAGCGAATGAATGAAGCGAAAGAAATAACGGCGCATTTTTGCCACATCGCCAGAACCATCCAGCGCGCCACCGGCAAGATCCCGTTGTTCCATGATATGAATATTCTTTCCTTCCAATCCGGCATCCTTCACCAGATATACCGCACTTGCCAAAGAAACAATACCACTGCCTACCAGATACACACTGGCCTTACCTGGATCCA
>JAJRUY010000105.1 GCA_024277555.1 Gammaproteobacteria bacterium
CAAAGTGCAATATGTTACCGGGTGTTTGTTAAGTCCGCCCTTGCACCGATCTTGTTGCCCAGAGACGATATTTCTTCACTCATCAATAGCTTGGGCTATTGATTCGATCAGAGTCGCCTCTGAACAACAATCCCGGCACAATCATCGGACTTCCAGATGAAACATCCGGGCTAGTGTTAATCCGGCTGGCGCAACAGAAAACAGCCCGCTGGCAGAGCTGGAAACTGTTCATTGTATCAACACTGTCCCTGTTCTCCAGGTGGGAGTCAAATCAGAGACTCCCTTGCTTTTTTATCTGCCCATCAGATTTATTGCATCAGCAAAAATATTCCTTACCAAACTGTTGTTATACAATCAAAGATTGATCAGCTTGCCAGACCAGCCCACCGAAAACCACACCAAAACGAGGAGCAGATTGCCCAATGAGCTTTCCAGAATTGCTTGTCCGCCTGCGGCAAATGCTGATTCCCACCCTGTATCAGGTCAAGGAGCTCAGGAATCCGGCGGTACTGAAAGCTGATTTGATCGCTGGCATCACCGTGGCCCTGGTACTCGTGCCCCAATCCATGGCCTATGCCCAGCTCGCGGGATTGCCGCCCCATTTCGGCTTGTACGCTTCTTTCCTGCCGCCTATGGTGGCGGCGCTTTTCGGTTCTTCCCGGCAGTTGGCCACGGGACCTGTGGCGGTGGTTTCTCTGCTGGTTGCTGCATCTCTGGAGCCTTTGGCTGCCGCCGGATCCGAAGGTTTTCTGGCCTATGCCGTTCTGCTGGCGATCATGATCGGCATTTTTCAGCTGGTTCTGGGGTTGCTCCGCCTTGGTGTGCTGGTGGATTTTCTATCTCATCCTGTGGTTGTCGGTTTTACCAACGCCGGAGCCATCATCATCGGCACCTCCCAGCTGAGCAAGCTGTTCGGGGTTACGGTCGAAAAATCCCCGCAACACTATGAGACTGTGTACAACGTCATTCTGGAAGCCACCGAGAGTACGCACCTCATTACCTTTGCGTTTTCGGTACTGTCCATCGCCCTTATCTGGGGTACAAAGAAATATCAGCCACGACTGCCAGGAGTGCTACTTGCTGTAGTGGCCTGTACCCTGCTTTCCTGGATGATCGGCTTTGAGGAAAGAGGCGGTTCCGTCGTTGGCGCCATCCCCGCCGGACTCCCCGGCATGACCATTCCCGTATTTGACTGGGAAGTGATAAAACAGCTGATCGCCTCCACAATCGTTATTTCCCTGATCGGTTTTATGGAAGCCATCTCCATTGCCAAGGCGATGGCCGCACGTACCCGGCAGCGCATCGATGCCAATCAGGAGCTGGTCGGGCAGGGACTTTCCAATATGGTATCCGGCCTGTTTGGTGGTTACGCCGTATCCGGCTCCTTCTCCCGCTCTGCGGTCAATATCGAATCTGGCGCCGTTACCGGTTTCTCCTCGATCGTTACCGGAGCCGTGGTGGGCATCACCCTGCTGTTCCTCACGCCACTGCTCTACCATCTCCCCCAAGCCACCCTGGCATCGGTAATCATCATGGCGGTCATCAATCTGATCAAGATTGAACCCATCAAGCACGCCTGGAAAGCGGAAAAACATGACGGCATAGTCGCCGTGGTTACCTTCGTACTGACCCTGGCCATGGCGCCGCATCTTGAACAAGGCATCATCATCGGCGTGGTGCTTGCCATGGTATTGTTCATCTACCGCACCATGCGCCCGCGTATCGCCATCGTTTCCCGCTACCATGATGGCACCTTCCGTGATGTCGCCGTGCATCCGGAGCTGGATCGGTGCAAGAAGATCCTCATGTTCCGTTTCGACATGTCCCTGTATTACGCCAATGCCGGTTATTTCGAAACCAAGGTGCTGGAAATGGTGGCAGACAATCCGGAGATCGAATACCTGATCCTGGATGCGGAAGGCATCAACACCCTGGATGCCACTGGCTAAGAAGTGCTGCTGCACCTGAGCGAGCGGCTGCAAAAGGTGGGCATCACCATCATCATTGCGCGCATGAAGAAACAGTTCATGGATACCGTGAGGAAAACAGGAACCCTGGAAAAAATGGGTGGCGACAACCGCCGCTTCTTTTCCCGCATCACCTTCGCCCTGGCGCAGGCCTGGGCCAATGTCGAATGCGACAAATGCGGCAACGGGAAAAACTGCCCCCTGCGCACTTCCGTGGCCATTCAGCAAGCCAAAGAGCGCGGAGAGCTGGAGCCCGACCAGCCCAAGCCGGTGGACATTGCCTGAACCTCTTCAGACGGGTATCAGGAACATAGGGTTGCTCCATAACAAAACATTCTTGCCCGATCTCTCAATTGATAGGGTATGTCACTCTCTATCATTATGATTTACCGGACGACTGTGTTCTGGTGCTGGCCTACCGCCACCAGAAGGAAGCAGAATACTGAATTGCGCTTCGGCAGCAAATGACTCTACTCTACCCGGAACTGGAATTGCATAGCATAAAAAAGCCCGCTGTTATGCGGGCTTGGAGACATTTTGGGGCTTCCTGGGACTGCTTGTTGGTAGGCGCGAACGGAATCGAACCGCCGACCCCCACCATGTCAAGGTGGTGCTCTAACCAGCTGAGCTACGCGCCTGTTGCGAGGGCGAACTATACACGGGATACTCCGGTTTCTGCAAGTACCCGGGCAGCTTGTCCAGCAAACCCCAGCAGTTCTCGCCTGCTGCGTATTCCAGACCAAGCCTGCCACTGATTCCAAAGGGAGCAATCCAGGTGCCCCGGCGCTCCTGGAAAGGGTAAACCATTCCCTGCACAAGCCATACCTTGATCCGGAGCATCTGGATAAGCCCCCAAGCCACAGCAGGTCAGCCGATGAAAGTAGCTCCAGGCAACAATTCCTCACTGAACCCATCGGGGAGTGACCCCAGCAGCTTCATACCCTCTTCCAGGGACATTTTGCTTTGCATCATGCCCCTGCCCTCCGGGTACAACAGCTCGACCACCATATCCTTTCCCGAAAGGTAAAATTGCAGGATGGTTTCAGCGCTGTCCAGCACCCCCAGATAATTGTCTTCTGCCGCCAGCAAATGCTCTGCCAAAGGCACGAGACGATCTGCCGCCAGGAATTCCGGTTTTGAGGAACTGATAGACGAATCGTGGACAAAATCACAATAGTAGATGTTGAAGCCTCTCTCCATCACGCCTGCTCCCTTCTCCAGGTCGTCCCGCCTGCTCCATCTTCGAGCACAATGCCCCTGGCCTTGAGTTCGTCACGAATGCGGTCGGCCTCTGCCCAATTCTTCTGTGCTCTCGCATCCAGGCGCTGCTGGATCAGAATTTCAATTTCTTCATCAGACAAGCCTTCGGTTGCTCCGCCCCGCAGCCATTGTTCGGGATCATCCTGGAGGATACCCAGAATGCTGCCCATGCGCTTAAGTTCAGCAGCCATGCGCGCTGCCTGTTGCTCATCCTGGTTGCGAACCTTGTTGATCTCCCGCACCAGTTCGAACATGGCCGCCAGGGCTTCGGGGGTGTTGAAGTCGTCATCCATAGCCTTGTTGAAAGCCAGCACATATTCTTCCGCTTCCCCTGGCTCGACTTCAGGCAAGCCTCGCAGCGCCGTATAGAAGCGGGTCAGCGCCTGACGGGCGTTGAGTAGATGCTCTTCGTCGTAGTTCAGCGGGCTGCGGTAGTGGCTGGTGAGAATGAAATAGCGGATTTCTTCCGGCCGGTAATGCGTCATGATCTCGCGGATGGTGAAGAAGTTGCCCAGGGACTTGGACATCTTTTCATCGTTCACGCGCACGAAGCCGTTGTGCATCCAGTAGTTCACGAAATGATGGCCGGTGGCTCCTTCAGACTGGGCAATTTCATTTTCGTGATGGGGAAAGGTCAGATCCGCCCCGCCCCCATGAATATCGAAAGTATCGCCCAGGACCTTGGTGGACATGGCAGAGCATTCGATGTGCCAGCCAGGACGACCCTTGCCCCAGGGGGAATCCCAAGCCGGCTCAGCAGGTTTGGCGGCCTTCCACAGGGCAAAATCCAGGGGATCGCGTTTTTCGTCGCTAGACTGCACCCGCGCCCCTGCCTTGAGGTCTTCGATAGATTTGCCGGACAGTTGGCCATAGTCCTTGAAGCTGGTAACGGAATAATAAACATCACCACTTTGTGTGACATAGGCATGCCCGTTGTCAATCAGGCGCTGAATCATCTCCAGAATTTCCGGTATATGCCCGGTGGCGCGGGGTTCAATGGTGGGCGGCAATACCCCCAGGGCCGCCAGGTCTTCGTGCATGGCGTCGATAAAGCGCTCGGTCAACTCCATAAAAGGCTCATTGCGCTCATTCGCCCGCTGGATGATCTTGTCATCAATATCCGTAATATTGCGTACATAGGTAACATCGTAGCCTTTGGCCAGCAGGTAGCGGTACACCACGTCGAAAACCACAATCATGCGCGCATGACCCAGGTGGCAGTAATCGTATACCGTCATGCCACAGACATACATGCGCACCTTGCCTGGCTCTATGGGCTGAAATTCTTCTTTTTTGTTATGCAGATCGTTGTAAATCTGTAGGCTCATGGTTCCGCCATCTAAAGTAGGAATGGGACAAATGATATCTGATTCAAGGTAATGCGCTCGGTCATTTGGATATGGGAACCTCGAATAATTCGTTTTTCGTCACCCCGGAGAAAGCCGGGGCCCATATAAATCAGCAAGTTATGGATTCCGGCTTCCGCCGGAATGACGATTTTTCGAGGCGCCCATGTTTTGATAATTTTACCCTATGCGTTCACCAACGCACAGTTGTATCATAGGCGACTGTTTTGAAATCATTGTGAGTACAAACATGAATCGACTTTTAGTATCCCTGCTGTTTGCCCTTGGCTTGAGCGGCGCAGCCCTGGCAGAACCCGTGAAAGTAGTCATGGAAACCAGCAAGGGCGATATCGAACTGACCCTGGATCAGGACAAGGCGCCCGTCAGCGTGGCCAACTTCCTGCGTTATGTGGATGAGGGCTTCTACGACAACACCATCTTCCATCGCGTCATTTCCGGCTTCATGATTCAGGGCGGCGGCCTGACTGCAGGGATGAAAAAGAAATCCACCCATGAGCCAATCAAGAATGAAGCCAAAAACGGCCTGAAGAACCAGCGCGGCACCATCGCCATGGCGCGCACTGGCGATCCACACTCTGCCACCACCCAGTTCTTCATCAACCACAAGGACAACACCAACCTGGACTATCCCAGCTTCGATGGCTGGGGCTATACGGTATTTGGCAAGGTCAGCAAGGGCATGGAAGTGGTGGACGCTATCGCTGCCACCCCCACTACCATGAAGAGCGGTCGCGGTGATGTACCCGTTGAAACCATCCTGATCAAATCTATCAAACGCGTGGAAACCCAAAAATGATTACACTGAAAACCAGCATGGGCGATATCGTCATCGAACTGGACGAGGAAAAGGCCCCCATCAGTTCCGAGAACTTCAAACAATATGTGCGCGACGGCTTTTATGACGGCGTGATCTTCCACCGCATCATTCCCAATTTCATGATTCAAGGCGGCGGATTCATGCCGGACATGATGCAGAAGGCCACCCGCGAAACCATAGAAAATGAAGCCAAGAACGGCCTGAGCAACGAGAAATACACCCTGGCCATGGCGCGCACCTCGGAGCCCCATTCCGCCAGCGCCCAGTTCTTTATCAATACCAAGGACAACAGCTTCCTCGATTATCCTGGACAGGATGGCTGGGGCTATGCGGTCTTTGGCAAGGTGGTTGAAGGCACTGAGGTGGTGGACAAGATCGAGAAAGTTGAAACCGGCAATGTGGCTGGGCATTCCGATGTGCCGGTTGAACCTGTAATCATCGAAAAAGCTGAAATCAGCGAGTAATACGATTCCCGTCA
>JAJRUY010000106.1 GCA_024277555.1 Gammaproteobacteria bacterium
GGCCTGGGAGCGCGCCTGGCTGGAACATTTCCAACCGATGAAATTCGGGCGGCATGTGTGGATTTGCCCGACGGGAAAGGAAGTGCCGGCAGCGCAGGCTACGGTGATCCACCTGGATCCTGGCCTGGCATTTGGCACCGGCACTCATCCCACGACAGACCTGTGCCTGCAATGGCTGGATGCGGCACAGATGCAAGACAAGACAGTCATCGATTTCGGCTGCGGCTCCGGGATTCTCGCCATTGCCGCACTGAAACTGGGAGCGGCCCGGGCAATCGCCGTGGATCACGATCCCCAGGCACTGCTCGCCAGCCGCAGCAACGCCCTGCAAAATGGCGTAGCCGACCGTCTGGAAACCTTTGGCGCCGAAGATTTCCCGCCCCGTACTGCTGACGTGGTGCTGGCCAACATCCTTGCCAACGTACTGATCGAGCTGGCGCCGCAGATAAAATCCCTGCTCGAGCCTGGCGGGCAACTGGTGCTTTCCGGAATCCTGCATCACCAGGCAAGGGACGTCATCCACGCCTATGCGCCGGAAATCCGGTTTTTGCCGCCGAACCGATTAGACGACTGGGTGCGCCTGGACGGGGAGCTCGCATGAAAATCCGCTGCCCCCATTGCAAGGTCATCTACAACATCAAATCCACCACTCTGGCGGATGCGGACTATAAAGTGGTATGCAGTGAATGCCATGCAGTGTTTGAAGTAAAGAATGGCGATGCCCGGCAAAATATCAACCCGGGCGACAATCCTCACGACCTGCAATCAGATACAGAAATGCAGAACCTGCTGGCAGAGCTGCAGCACTCCACGGACAGGCAGAACACCAAACAGGGTGACCAGACATCAACAAGCAGCCATCAGAAAGCGCCAGAACACCAGCAACAAGACCTGCTGCTGCCTGCAGGCACACCGTTTGCCGAAAAATCAAACCAGGACGATTTCCTGGCCGACCAGCCGGAAGCAGAAGAACTCCTTCCGGATCTTTCCCAAAAGAAGAAACCAGCATCTGTGCTTGCTGTCTTTTCACTGCTGGCATTACTGTTGACAGCGCTGGCCCAACTTGCCTGGCTGGAACAAGAACGGCTTCTGCGGCTTCCACAGGTGCATGCCGCCGCCAGCCATGTTTGCTCTTATTTCAATTGCACCCTGCCTCCAATCCGGGCAACGGAAGAACAGCCGTTCGTGGTGGTAGATCGCTCCCTGCAAGCATCCGACAAACAGCCGGGCGCTTACCGCCTGGATGTATTGCTGCGCAACACCGGTTCCTCCGCAAGGAGTTTGCCGGACTTGCGGTTAAGTCTGCTGGACGACAAGCAAATCACTATTGCCAGGCGCACCTTCCCGGCCAGCACCTACACGACAAATGCCGGACACCATCCCAAACAACTGGCGGCAGGTGAATTGCTGGAAATCCAGCTACTGATACTGCCCCCTGAAATACATTTTTCCGGGTTTGAACTGGACTTCATCCCCGCAGAATCCTCATGAACATCGGCAAACTGCAGCTTTCGGGCAACCTCATACTCGCTCCCATGGCCGGCATTACCGACCTGCCCTTTCGCAACCTGTGCAGGCGCTTTGGTGCAGCCCTGGCGGTATCGGAAATGATCAGTGCAGACACCAGCCTGTGGAGCAGCAAGAAAACCCAAACCCGTCTCCATCACGAGGGTGAAACACCACCGGTCGCGATACAAATCCTCGGCGCCGACCCGGAAAAACTGGCTCGGGCTGCCCGCATCAATGTAGATCATGGCGCCGAGATCATCGACATCAACATGGGCTGCCCGGCAAAAAAGGTCTGCAAGCTTGCAGCAGGATCCGCCTTGATGCGAGATGAAGTGCTGGTAGGCAGAATACTCGATGCCGTGGTCGGCGCTGTGGAGGTGCCGGTCACCCTGAAAATCCGCACCGGCTGGGACAAACAAAGCATCAATGCCCCCGCCATCGCAAGAATCGCCGAGAACAGCGGCATCCAGATGCTGTCCGTACACGGCCGCACCCGCGCCTGCAAATTTGCCGGGGAAGCCGAATATGAAACCATTCGTAAAGTAAAACAGGCAGTTAGTATTCCAGTGGTGGCAAACGGTGACATCCGGAATGAAAAAAAGGCGCAACAGGTGCTGAAATTTACCGGCGCTGACGCTATCATGATAGGCCGTGCGGCGCAGGGCAGGCCATGGATATTTCGCCATATTGCCCATTATCTCGCTACTGGTGAGCAGTTACGGGAGCCGGAACCGCAGTGGATTGGGAATCTGCTGCTGGAGCATCTGGAGGCGCTGTACAGCCTCTACGGCCAGCAACATGGAGTGCGCATAGCGCGCAAACATATCGCTTGGTACAGCAAGCATTTGCGTGGGGCCACAACATTCCGCCGGAAAATCAATCAGGTGGAAGATACGCAAGGTCAGCATGCTCTGATCAAAGCATTTTTTTATTGCCAGGGCTCGGGGGAGAAGGCAGCATGAGTTTTGAAGAGACAGACGGCAGCATCAGCGCCGAAACCTTTAGCGTGGAAAAGCAATCCCGAGAGGATTCCCTGGGCGACTGTGTACGCGACGCCCTCGACAGCTACTTCACCCGCCTCGATGGCTACGCAACCAGCAACCTGTACCAGCTGGTGATGGAAGAGGTGGAGCGACCCCTGTTTGAAACCGTGATGAATCACACCAGCGGCAACCAGACCCGTGCGGCGGTCGTACTCGGCATCAGCCGCAGCACCCTGCGCAAGAAACTGACCTACTACAAACTCTGCTGAAATTCCCCGCGTACTCTCCCGCTCCACCCAACCTTCAGGAATCCACAACATGACTGCAATTACCCGAGCCCTCATCAGCGTTTCCGACAAGGAAGGCGTGATCGAATTCGCCCAGGGGCTGGCTCAGGCTGGGGTGGAGATTCTCTCCACAGGCGGTACTGCGAAGCTGCTCCGGGACAATGGCATACCCGTCATCGAAGTCAGCGACTACACCGGCTTTCCGGAAATGATGGACGGCAGGGTCAAGACCCTGCACCCGAAGATTCACGGCGGCATCCTGGGGCGGCGCGGCACGGATGATGCAGTCATGGAGGAACATGGCATCGGGCCGATTGATCTGGTTGCCGTCAATCTCTACCCTTTCGAGAAAACCATCGCCAACCCGGATTGTGATCTGGCTACCGCCATCGAGAACATCGATATCGGCGGCCCCACCATGATCCGCGCTGCCGCCAAGAACCACCGGGATGTGGCCGTGGTGGTGGATCCTGCTGACTATGCCATGATTCTTTCGGAAATGAAGCACAACGGCAACACCCTGAGCGACGACTTCCGTTTCCAGCTGGCGGTAAAGACCTTTGAACACACC
>JAJRUY010000107.1 GCA_024277555.1 Gammaproteobacteria bacterium
ACTCAAACTCCAGGGACTGGCCTCTGTCACCGTGGATGCCTATTCCCGGGCTGTGCGGAGAATTTCCCGTTTCTTCGATTGCTGCCCGGATCGACTGACCCAAAACCAGTTGAAGACCTTTTTTACCTCTCTGGTCGATTCCCATTCCTGGAGCACGGTGAAGCTGGATCGCAATGGATTGCAGTTTTTCTGAGGAGGATCGGGCAAAATGCGCAGCTGGATTGGGCACAAACACCTCAAAAAGCCATAGTCATATCTGCTATGTTGCTTCGCTGTTAATGTATTTATCCACCTGCTGCTCAAGCAGTGGCAAAGGCAAGGCGCCGTTCTTCAGGATGACATTGTGAAACCTGCCATAATCAAACTGCTCCTTCAGTGCTGATCTGGCCTTTTCCCGCAGTTCCAGCATCTTGATCATGCCAATCTTGTAGGCCAGCGCCTGCCCCGGCATCACCAGATAACGTTCAACTTCCGCTACTACATCCGACTTGGGTTTGCCGGTCTTTTCCTGCATGTATTCGATTGCCTGTTCCCTGCTCCAGCGTTTGTGGTGCAAGCCTGTGTCCACCACCAGCCTCACGGCACGAAACATTTCTGCCTGCAAGCGTCCTAAATCATCATAGGGATTACCCAGCATGCCAATCTCCTTGGCAAGACGCTCCGCATACAGCGCCCATCCTTCCACATACGCGGTAAAAGGCAGAACTTTGCGGAAGGTCGGCAACCCCTGTAGCTCTCTGGCAATACTGATCTGGAAGTGATGACCTGGAGTGGCCTCATGATAGGCAAGGGTTCGCATGCCCCATTTGTAGGTACTGCCGATCTTGTAAAGATTGGCATAGAACACTCCTGGACGGTAGCCGTCCATGGAAGGAGGATTGTAGTAGGCACCAGGAGCTGTTTTTTCCTTGAAAACCGGTATGCGCCTGACCTGTACACCAGTTCGTGGACGGACATCAAAATATGGCTCCAGCCTGCTGTCGATTTCATCAATTATCGTCTGATAGTCTTCCAGCACCTGCTGCCGACCGGCATCATTGTCAGGATAGAGAAAGCGCTGCTCCCGGGTCAGGGCAGCCATGCGCGCACCGACACTGCCTTGGCTGTACCCCTGTTCCAGCAATATCCGATTCATTTCATTCTCGATCTGCGCCACTTCCTTTTTCCCCAGGACGTGGATTTCCTCCGGGCTTAGATCGGTGGTGGTATTGATTTGTACCTTCCAGGCATAGTAGGCGTCTCCATCAGGCAGGTTCCAGACCCCGTGATTACCCAAAGGCATGGACTGTAACTGTTCAAGGTAGGCAATCAACCGTGCATAGGCCGGATACACGCTTTCGCGAATTTGTTTTTCAGCCTCTTTCAGCAAGTGCTTGCGGGTCTTGTCATCCAGCTCCACCACCTCGGCCAATCGCTGGGAAAAGCTGGTATAGAGCATATTCTTCCTGGGTTCCCCGGCAATAAAATCACGCATTTCAGCCAACACCTTCTCCACCACAAACTGCGGCGGAAAAATCCGTTTCGATTCACGCAACTTCAGGCTTTGCAGCACCTGATCAAACTTGCTGCCGAACAGGGATAAGCGCTGAATATAGTATTCCGCATCTTCCTCATGCCGGAGTGGATGCAGGGTCGCCATGAAGGTAGGCAACTGGCTTTGCACTCCAAACATCTGGTTTACGGGATAATTGTGAAAGCGGAAGCGGCGCCCCGCCTGTTCCTGTTTCAGATAGTATTCAAGGACATCGTAGGAGAGCCGCACGGATTCATCCATGCCGGTACGGTCATAGGCCTGCAACTGCTGCAGGCTGTCGTCCACCCAGGCGCTGAGCCTGTCCGTTTGCACCGGCGATGCATCTGTAAGCCGGGCATTGTGTTCATTGACTCCATATTGTTCCAGAAGACCCAGTTGCGTGAGCAATTCGGGATCTTCCATCGAGCGTTGAATGAAAATCTTCTCATAGAAAATGCGGACATCGAAGGGCCGAAAAAAAACAATCTGTACGATCAGCGCACCTCCGACCAGCACACCAACTCCCATCAACACAACAAACCATTTTGTCAGTCTTTTCACTCAACATCCTCTCGGACAAGGCTATTTTCAAACGCCCTGAATAAATTCCAACGCATTGCCATCCGGATCCCGGCAAAACAACGCAGTGCGCCCGGAGCGGCTATGTGTATATGTGATACCGGCCTCATCCAGCGACAGAATCAGCGCATCAAGATCCCGAACAGACAGCGCCAGATGCCGGTCTCTGCCACCATGCAGCGGACGGCCTGATACCGGATCAGGATTCGGCAGCGCAAGCAAATGCAGCTGTTGGCCACCAACTGTCAGCCAGATACCGGGGAACCCCAGATCCGGTCGTTCAGCCAGCTCCAGGCCCAGCACCCCCTGATAAAACTCCAGTGATTTCTCCACGCTGGAGATAATCAGACTCACATGATGAATCGAATAAACATTGGCCATATATGTTTTCCCGCGGTATTACCACCCGCCCTCCCCGATACAAGCGCAACCAGTAGTCATGATCCCCAAAACAAAGAGGGTGGAACAGTGGGCCTCAGTGACAGCTTCATTGTTGTATAATTGTTTTTTTTCAATATAACTGGCGGGGCAGCCACCCTGCGGCACCTGCGCAGTATGAACAGCGACCTGCAAAAACTCCAGCCTTACCCCTTTGAAAAACTGCGCAAACTCAAGGAAGGATGCCAGCCACCACCGGGTTTGAGTCATATCGCCTTGTCCATTGGTGAGCCCAGACACCCTACTCCGGCATTCATCACCGAGGCTGTATTATCGCATTTGCATGGCTTATCCACCTACCCATTGACCAAAGGGACTCCTGGACTGCGCGAGGCCATCTGTAACTGGTTGACAAAGCGGTTTCAGTTGCCTGCACACAGCCTGGATCCGGAGCAACATGCCCTCCCGGTCAACGGCACCCGCGAAGCCCTGTTCGCCTTTGCGCAAACCGTCATCGACCGCAACCGGCCTGCCCCCCTGGTGTTGATGCCCAACCCCTTCTATCAGATCTACGAAGGCGCGGCACTGCTGGCGGGAGCCCAACCGGAATTTCTCAATTGTACCGAGGAAACTGGTCTGATACCCGATTTTGAGCAGGTAAATGAGCAAACCTGGAAACATTGCCAGCTGTTGTATCTGTGCTCTCCGCACAATCCTACCGGAGCGGTAATAGCAGAGCAAACACTCGCCAGACTCATTGATCTGGCACACAAGCACGACTTCATCATTGCATCCGACGAGTGCTACTCAGAGATCTATTTCGACCAAGACCACCCTCCTCCAAGCCTGTTGCAGGCAGCGGCAAACGCAGGCAATGACCGGTACTCACGCTGCGTGGTCTTCCACAGTCTTTCCAAGCGCTCCAATGCTCCCGGGCTACGTTCCGGGTTCGTCGCCGGAGACAAGGATATTTTGAAACAATTTCTGCGCTACCGCACCTATCACGGCTGCGCCATGCCTCCCCATCACCAGGCCGCCAGCATGCTCGCCTGGCAGGATGAAAACCATGTGCAGGAAAGCCGCAACGCCTATCAGGAAAAATTCGCGGCAGTGCTGGAGATCCTGAACGGCCACCTGAGCGTGGAAATGCCGGAAGCAGGCTTCTATCTATGGGCGAAAACCCCAGGATCAGACACAGGCTTCACCCGCGAATTGTACCAACAGCAAAATGTCACCGTGCTGCCCGGCAGCTATCTGTCACGCACAGCGCAGGAAATCAATCCCGGAAGCAATTATATCCGCATGGCATTGGTCGCTCCCATGGACGAATGCATCGATGCCGCCAGCAGAATCAGACAACTAACCGAATCCATTTGAGGAAACATCATGAGTGAAATGAAAAACATTATCGAAGAGGCCTTTGAGCGGCGTGCAGACATCACACCACGCACCGTGGATACCCTGGTTCGCGATGCGGTCATGGAAACCATCAATCAGGTCGATGCAGGCAGCTTGCGCGTGGCTCAGCCAGGCAAAGATGGCTGGGTGGTAAACGAGTGGGTGAAAAAGGCTGTGCTGCTGTCATTTCGCATCAACGACAACGAGTTTCTGAAAGGCGGCTTCACCAACTATTATGACAAGGTGCCTTCCAAATACGCCGATTACAACGCCCGCGAATTCCGCAATAGTGGTGTGCGCGTGGTGCCACCGGCCAGCGTGCGCAAAGGTGCCTATATCGCTCCTTCCTGTGTGCTCATGCCATCCTATGTGAACATTGGCGCCTATGTGGATTCCGGCACCATGGTGGATACCTGGGCAACCGTGGGTTCCTGCGCCCAGATCGGCAAGAACGTCCACCTTTCCGGCGGCGTTGGCATTGGTGGCGTACTCGAGCCCCTGCAGGCGGCTCCCACCATCATCGAGGACAACTGCTTTATCGGCGCACGCTCGGAAGTAGTGGAGGGAGTCATCGTGGAGAAAGGCTCCGTAATTTCCATGGGCGTGTACATCGGCCAGTCCACCCGCATCTACGACCGGGAGAAGGATGAAATACTCTATGGTCGGGTACCCGCCGGTTCCGTGGTAGTGTCCGGCAACCTGCCCTCCAAGGACGGCAAGTACAGCCTGTATTGCGCGGTCATCGTCAAGCGGGTAGATGAGAAAACCCTCAGCAAGGTGGGTATCAACGAGCTGTTGCGCGATATTTGAAGAACCTTCAAATGACCAAACTGTACGGCATCCCCAACTGCGACACCATGAAAAAAGCCCGCAAATGGCTGGCTGATCATGATGTCGAGTACGAGATTCACGACTACAAGAAACTCGGCATCGAAGAGTCTACACTACAGCAATGGCTGAAACAGGTAGACTGGGAAACCTTGCTCAACCGCAGAGGAATGATGTGGCGGAAGCTGCCTCAGGAACAGCGGG